>NZ_JBMDXJ010000025.1:0-13808 GCF_048594945.1 Pseudactinotalea sp.
CACCCCCATGCCGATTTAACTGACCAACCGTGACCACCCCCATTTCACAGACGAAACGTCACCTGAATGCGGAACAGGTACCGGCCGGGGCGGTGCCGGCACCCAGTCGGGGTGGGAGGCATGCCGTGCAGTGGTGACGAATCGTCAGTGAAATCGCAGACTGCACGAATCGTCAGTGAAATCGGGGTGGTGACGAATCGTCAGTGAAATCGGCTGGGGGGGTGGGTTAGGCGAGGCGATCGACGACGAGGTCGGCGAAGGCGGTGAGGGCGCGCTTGGTCGCGGAATCAGGGAGGGCATCGAGTTCGGCGACCGCATCGGCGGCCCAGCGGCGCGCAAGCACCCTGGTCTCGTCGAGCACCTCGTGGCCGCGGAGGCGGTCGAGGGTGGTGGCGCGGACGTCCTCGTCGTCGGAGGCGAGGTCGGCGAGGATGCTGGCGCCGATCTCGTCGATCTCGCCGGCGGCGGCGCGGGCGCGCAGCAACAGCACCGGCATCGTGACCACCCCGGCCCGGAGGTCGGTGCCGGGCTCCTTGCCGAGTGTCTCGGCGTCGGAGACGAGGTCGATGACGTCGTCGGCGAGCTGGAAGGCCACGCCCACCTTCTCGCCGTAGGCGATGGAGGCATCCGTGGCGGTCTCATCGGCCCCTGAGAACAGCGTGCCGTAGCTCGCGGCAGCCGCGATCAGTGACCCGGTCTTGTCGGCGAGGACGTCGATGTAATGCTCGACGGCGTCCTCCCCCTCACCCGGACCGAGCGTCTCGTGCCGCTGGCCCAGCACGAGACGCTCGAACGCCTCGGCCTGGATCCGCACCGCGGCCGGGCCGAGCGTCGACACCATCTGCGACGCCTTGGCGAACAGCAGGTCGCCGACAAGGATCGCGACCGAGTTGCCCCACAGCTGCTGGGCGCTCGGCGCGCCCCGGCGCAGCGGGGCGTCGTCCATGACGTCGTCGTGGTACAGCGTGGCGAGATGCGTCAGCTCGGTCGCCACAGCGGCCGTGCGGACGTCGTCGTTGATGCCGGAGCCGAAGTGCGAGGTCAGCATCACCAGCACCGGGCGCAGGCGCTTGCCACCGGCGTCCATGAGATGGCGTGCCGGGGTCTGCACCAGCGGGTTCGCGTTCGCGGCTGCCTCGGTGAGGCGCCGCTCGACGTCGTCGAGCTCGGCGAGCACCTCCTCCTCGAGTCGGTCGTCGCCCAGCGGCAGGGATGAAGTCACAACAGGAACTTAGACGCCTGCTCGGTGATCGCAAGAATCGGACCCGGCACCACACCGATCAGCACGGTCCCGATCGCACTCACGGCGACCGCCACGGCTGTCAGCCCCTCGCCGCGCACGACCGTGGTCGTGGAGCCGTCCTCGTCAGTGGCAGGCTCGGTGAAGAACATCAGCACGATGATGCGGACGTAGAAGAACGCCGCGGCAGCGGAGGCCAGCACCCCGATCACGACCAGGGGCCAGGCGCCACCCGAGACGGCTGCCGAGAACACCGCGAACTTTCCGGTGAACCCTGCGGTCAGCGGGATACCTGCGAAGGACAGCAAGAACAGCGCGAAGCACACCGCCACCACGGGGCTACGGCGTCCGAGCCCTGCCCACTGCGAGATGTGCGCGGCCTCGCCGGTCACCGTGCCGTCGGCGTCCTGCCGACGCACGATCGCCACCAGCGCGAAGGCGCCGACGTTCGCCAGGCCGTAGCCGAGCAGATAGATCATCGAGGCGCTGAAACCCCGGTTGTCGAGCGCGATGACACCGAGGAGCACGAAGCCGGCGTGCGCGATCCACGAGTACGCCAGCATGCGCTTGATGTCCGTCTGCACGATCGCGACCACCGTGCCGAAGACCATGGTGAGGATCGCCGAGGTCCACAGCATCGGCGCGAGATCCCAGGTCAGGCCGGGCGTCACGACATAGACGAACCGCAGCAGCGCTGCGAACGCCGCAACCTTGGTGCAGGCCGCCAGAAGTCCCAGTGCCGGAGTCGGCGCTCCCTGGTACACATCCGGCACCCAGGCGTGGAACGGCACCGCACCCACCTTGAACAGCAGCCCCACGATCACGAGCGTGCAGCCGGCCAGCAGCAGTCCGTCCATACCCGCGACCAGCGGGACCGCCGTCGCGATGTCCGACAGCCGCACCGACCCCGCGTAGCCGTACAGCAGCGACAGGCCCATGAGGAAGAACGCCGAGGAGAAGGCGCCCATGAGGAAGTACTTCAGGGAGGCTTCCTGCGAGAGCAGGCGACGGCGTCGCGCCAGCCCGGTGAGCAGGTACAGCGGCAGCGACAGCACCTCGAGCGCGATGAACATCGTCAACAGGTCGGCAGCAGCCGGGAAGATGGTCATGCCCGTGACGGCGAACATCGTCAGCGGGAACACCTCGGTCTGCGCCAGCCCCGCGCGGCGCGCCTGGTCCTCGTACTCCGAGCCCGGCACCGCCGCAGCGGTCGGCACGAACGCGTCCTCGCCGCGGTGCCGGTCAGCGAGAGCGAGCAGGCCCAGCAGTGCCACCATCAGCAGCACCGCTTGTGCGACCAGAGCCGGCCCGTCCTCGCGCAGTGCGCCCGCCACGAGCGCACTCGGGCCTTCCGCCTGCACCACGGTCCAGCGCCACGTCACGGCGACCAAGGCACCGGCGATCGCGACTGCCGAGAGCGTCACCTGGATCGTGCGGCGTGGACCACGCGGCGCGAACGCTTCGACGAGGACGCCGATCACGCCGGCTCCCAGGAGGATGAGGATCGGCGTCAGCGCGGCCCACTCGATGTGTGGTGCGACGAACATCAGGCAACCCCTCCGGTCACGAACGCGGCCACGGTCTCAGACAGCGGCGTGAGCACATCGAGCACGGGCGCCGGATAGAAGCCGAGCACGAGCATGGCCGCGATCAGCACGCCCATGACGGTCTTCTCGCGACCGTTGAGATCGGCCATTCCGGCGTGCGCCTCGGACGGCGGGCCGGTGAAGATCCGCTGATAGGCCATGAGGATGTAGAGCGCGGCGAGCACCACGCCGAGCACGGCGACGATCGCCATCCATGGTGCGATCTCGAAGGTCCCGAGCAGCACCAGGTACTCCGGCACGAACCCGGACAGACCCGGGAGTGCCAGCGACGCCAGACCGGAGACGAGGAACGTGCCGGCGAGCACCCGGGTGATCCGCTGCATACCGGAGTACGACCCCAAGTCCTGGGTGCCACCTCGCTGCGTGAGGAAGCCCGCCACGAGGAACATCCCGGCGGTCGAGACGCCGTGGGCGACCATGTAGATCATCGAGCCGGTCACCGCCGTCGAGCTCCCCACGAAGATCCCGAGCACGATGAACCCGAAGTGCGACACCGAGGTGAACGCGATCAGGCGCATCAGATCGCTCTGACCGATCGCGAGCATCCCGCCGTACAGGATCGAGATGAGCGCAAGCACGATGATCACCGGAGCCGCCGCTGCCGCCGCGTTCGGGAACAGCGGCAGACACAGCGCGATCATTCCGAACGTGCCGACCTTGTCGAGTACCCCGACGAGCAGCGTGGACGTTCCCGGTGGTGCCTGCTGCGCAGCGTCGGGCAGCCAGGTGTGTACCGGCCATATCGGCGCCTTGATCGCGAACGCGATGAAGAACCCGAGGAAGATCAGCATCTCGGTCGTGGGCGCCATCGCGACGGCGCTGGCCACGTTGTCGAGCAGGAACGCCTGCGGCCCTTGATCGGTACCGAGGATGAAGTACGCGACCACGGCCGCGAGCATGATCAGACCGCCGGCCAGTGAGTACAGCAGGAACTTGACTGCCGCGTACCTGCGGTTCGGCCCGCCGTAGACCCCGATCAGGAAGTAGACCGGGATCAGCATCGCTTCGAAGACGACGTAGAAGACGAAGATGTCCCGCGCTGCGAAGACCGCGATCATCAGCGCCTCGAGCACCAGGATCAGCGCGATCCAGCCGGCGCGCCGGTAATCGAGGGCCTTGCGCGCGGCGCCCTCCGCCGAGTCCTCGAGACCGGCGGGCAGCCTGACCTCGTTCCAGCCCGCGACGATCACGACGGGGACCAGCAGCGTGGCCAGCAGCACCATCACGAGACCGAGGCCGTTGATGCCGACGGCGTAGCTCGCCCCGAAGTCCGGGATCCAGCTCGCCACCTGCGCGAACTGGATGTCGGCGGCGGCGTCGATGTCGAAGCCGACCGCGAGTGCGACCGCTCCGGCGAGCACGAGCGCACTCGTGATCAGGCCGATCGGGCGGGCCAGGCGGCGCAGCGGCGGCACCAGCCACACGAGTGCCGCCACCAGGGCCGGCACGAGGATGAGGACGGTCAGCGGGGACTGTCCGAGAAGTTCCTGGGGCATGTTCTGTCTCTCTCCCGGTCTTCCCGCTCAGATCCGTGCCACGAGCACGATGGCGAGGACAAGGACCACACCGATGGACATGATGGCGCTGTAGCTGCGGACGTGACCGTTCTGCAGCCTTCGTAGCCACTCCCCCAGCCCGGCGACGCCCTCGCCCAGGCCGGTGACCGCACCATCGACGACGGCGGTGTCGGCATACGTCAGGGTGCGCACCGCATGCGTGCCCGGGCGGGCGAAGATCGCCTCGTTGACCGGGTCCTGGTAGAGGTCGCGACGCGCCGCACGGGTGAGCACCGACCCCGTGGGCGGAGTCACTGGCACATCCGACGCCCAGTATTGGCGCCAGGCGAGCAGCACGCCCACGAGCATGAGGGCGATCGTGGCACCCATGATCACCGGGATCGGGATCACCGGGTCGTGGTGCTCCACCGGCCCGGTCACCGGCGACAACCAGTGGAAGAACCGCTCGCCCACCATGAGGAAGCCACCGAGCCCGAGAGAGCCGACCGACAGCACGATCATCGGCACCGTCATCAGCAGCGGCGACTCGTGCGGGTGCTGCTCAGCGCCCGGCTGCTCGTTCTTCCCGTCGTTCCAGCGGACCTTGCCGTGGAACGTCATGAAGAACAGGCGCGACATGTAGAACGCGGTGATGCCGGCGGCGAGCAGCGTCACGGTGCCGAACACCCACGGCTGCCAGCCCTCGCCCACGAACGCGGCCTCGATGATCTTGTCCTTGCTCCAGAAGCCGGACAGACCGGGGAATCCGATGATCGCGAGCCAGCCGAGGCCGAAGGTGATCCAGGTGATCTTCATGTACGTGCTCAGTCCTCCGAACCCGCGCATGTTGACCTCGTCCTTCATGCCGTGCATGACGGAACCGGCGCCCAGGAACATCCCGGCCTTGAAGAAGCCGTGCGTGAGCAGGTGGAAGATCGCGAACGCGTAGCCGACCGGCCCGAGGCCTGCGGCCAGCATCATGTAGCCGATCTGCGACATCGTGGAGGCGGCCAGCGCCTTCTTGATGTCGTCCTTCGCGCAACCCACGATCGCACCGAACAACAACGTGATGGCGCCGACGATGACCACGAGGAGCTGCGCCGTCGGACTCGCCTCGAAGATGGCGCCCGAGCGGACCACGAGATAGACACCCGCAGTGACCATGGTGGCGGCGTGGATGAGCGCCGAGACCGGTGTGGGTCCCGCCATCGCATCGCCCAGCCAGGCCTGCAGCGGGAACTGCGCCGACTTGCCGCACGCGCCGACCAGCAGCGCGATGCCGATGACCGTGGCCCAGCCCTCGCTGAGGCCCGGCGCCGCCGCGAACACGGCGTCGAACTCGACCGAGCCGACGCTCGCGAACATCGCGCCCATCGCGATGATCAGGCCCATGTCACCGACACGGTTCATCACGAACGCCTTCTTGGCGGCGACCGCGTACTCGGTGCGCTGGTTCCAGAACCCGATCAGCAGGTAGGACGCGAGACCCACACCCTCCCAGCCGACGAACAGCAGCGCGAACGAGTCCGCGAGCACCAGGATCAGCATCGCCGCGATGAACAGGTTGAGGTAGGCGAAGAAGCGGCGCCGGTCGTCGTCGTGCTCCATGTACGCGACCGCATAGATGTGGATCAGCGTGCCCACGAAGGTGATCAGTACGAGGAACGTGGCGGAGAGCGGGTCCACCAGGAAGCCTGCGTCGACACTCAGCTCCCCTGCGGGGATCCACGAGAACAGATGCACGTCCACCGCGCGGTCCTCCGCGCCGCGGCCGAGCAGCCCGAACAGGATGACGAACGCCAGCACGGCGGAGGCGGTGGAGGCCAGCACGCCAAGCCAATGGCCCCAGGCGTCGGTGCGCCGGCCGAGTACCAGCAGCAGACCGGCGCTCAGCAGCGGGATCGCCACGATGCCGATCGCAGCAAGATCGAGGTTCATCTGCGCGCCTCAGCTCTTGAGCAGGCTGGCGTCGTCGAGCGACACGGACCTGCGGGTTCGGAAGATGGACACGATGATCGCCAGTCCGATGACCACCTCGGCGGCGGCGACGACCATCACGAAGAAGGCGATGACCTGACCGGTGAGGTCCCCGTGCATGCGAGCGAACGTCACCAGTGTCAGGTTCGAGGCGTTGAGCATCAGCTCGACACCCATGAACGCGACGATGGCGTTGCGGCGCACCAGCACCGCGACGGCACCGATCGAGAACAGGATGCCGGAGAGCACCAGGTAGTTGAGGAGGCTCACTGCTCGAGCTCCTTCCGCTCGTCGGCGTTCGCAGCTGTGACGGACTCCGGGTCCTCGCCCTGTCCGTAGGGGCGGCCGGCATCAGCGAACTCGTCCTCGCTGGGCAGGTGCGACTCCTGCCCGCGGATCCGCAGCACGGAGGTGATCGAGGCATCCACGGGCTCCCCTGCCGCGTCGATCGCGGGCATGTCTGCGGAGTTGTGGCGTGCGTAGATGCCCGGGCTCGGCCGGTTGGTGAAGATCGCCGAGCTCGCGCCGGCGCCGTAGGCCTTGAGCTTGGCGCTGGCCATCTCCTTCTGCCCGATCTTGGGGCCCAGCCGCACCCGATGCGTCAGGGTCAGTGCGCCCACCGCTGCGGTGATCAGCAGCGCGCCCGTGAGCTCGAACGGGAACACGAAGTCGCTGAACAGGATCCGGGCGAGGGCGACCGCGTTGGTGTCGGCGTTCGCCTCCGCCAGTCCGACAGGCGCCGGGAGCGCGGCCCGGGTGGTCGCCGATCCGAGGAGAACGAGCAGCCCGAGTCCGGCGAGTGCCGCGATCCACCGCTGCCCGGCGAGTGTCTCCTTGAGCGACTCCTTGGTGTCGACACCGATCAGCATGATGACGAAGACGAACAGCATCATCACGGCGCCGGTGTAGACGACTACCTGCGCGACCCCGAGGAACGTGGCCTCGTTCGCGATGTACATGATCGCGAGCCCCACCATGACACCTGCGATCGAGACCGCGATGTGCACGGTCTTACGCGCGAACAACAGCGAGAGCGCACCCAGCACCATCAGTGGCGCGAGGATCCAGAACAGGACCGCTTCGCCGCTGGAGATCGTCAGCTCGTTCACCGCTTTGCCTCCGCGGACTCCCGCTGTGCGCGCTCGGCGGCGGCCGCGGCCTTCTCCAGCGACGGGTCGTCCGGGCGGTTCTGGCGCACCCAGTCGACCTCGTCCTGCGTGGGACCGGTGACCTCGCCGCGGTAGTAGTCGCCGTCGGTGGTGCCCTTGGCCATCGGGTGCGGTGCGGCGAGCATGCCCTCACGTAGCGGCGCGAGCAGATCGTCCTTGGTGAAGATGAGGTCGCTGCGGGTCTGGTCGGCGAGCTCGAACTCGTTGGTCATCGTGAGCGCCCGGGTGGGGCAGGCCTCGATGCAGAGCCCGCAGAAGATGCACCGCAGGTAGTTGATCTGGTAGACGCGCCCGTAGCGCTCACCCGGCGAGTACTGCGCCTCGGGCGTGTTGCTCGCGCCCTCGACGAAGATCGCGTCCGCCGGGCAGGCCCACGCGCACAGCTCGCACCCGATGCACTTCTCGAGCCCGTCCGGGTGTCGGTTGAGCTGGTGCCGCCCGTGGAACCGCGGCTCGACAGGCGCCTTCTCGCGCGGGTACTGCTCGGTGACGACCGGCTTGAACAGCGTCGCCATCGTCACCCCGAACCCGGCCACCGGCGCCACGAACGCCTCCACGGCGTTCTTGGGATCCGGGATCAGGTCGGCTGCGGGTGTGCCGGTGACCTCGCCGATGCCGAGGCCGCGTGCCGCGGGCTTCTCGACGGCGGTGCCTGGGTTCTCGTCGGCGGCGCCGCCCTCGGGCGGCGTCGGTGTGGTCTCGTCGCTCACTTCTCGTCCTCCCCTGCACCCTCAGCCGGGGTGGCTGCCGGTGCGGCGGCTGGTGTGGTGACGCGCGCGCGGCGCGGTGACGGCGGGAGCTTCTGGCCCGGCAGCGGCGGCACCGGGAAGCCGCCGGCGAACGCGTCGAACTGCTCCCCCTTGGTGCGCTTCTTCCTGCCGGGTTTACCCGCCACGGCCTTGGCAGGCTTGGGCTCCTCCTCGCCCGGGAACAGCAGCATCAGCGCCGCGATGACCACGAGGCCACCCACCACGCCGAGCAGCAGCTGCCGCCACTCGAGCGTGAGGAACTCGCCGCCGAAGCTGAGTAGCGGGTCGGGCCCGGTCGACAGGCCCTTGAGGACCGCGTAGAAGACCACGGTCACCAAGCCGGCCGGGATCAGCACCTTCCAGCCGAAGTTCATGAACTGGTCGTAGCGGAACCGCAGCAGCGTGCCGCGGACCCACACGAAGAACGCCATCAGCAGCCACAGCTTGGCGAGGAACCACAGCACGCCCCACCAGCCGGTGTCGAACATGCCCAGGCCGGTCACCGGATCCGGGTTGATCAGGCCGATGCCGAACGGCGCGCGGTAGCCGCCGAGGAACAACGTGACTGCCACGGCGGAGACGTTGAGCATGTTGATGTACTCGGCGAGGAAGAACCAGGCGAACTTCATCGAGGAGTACTCGGTGTGGAAGCCGCCGACCAGCTCGCCCTCGGCCTCGGGGAGGTCGAACGGCAGGCGGTTGGTCTCGCCGACCATCGAGATCACGTAGAGCACGAAGGCCGGCAGCAGGGTGAACGCCCACCAGGTGTTCTGTTGCGACCCGACGATCTGCGACGTGGACATCGAGCCGGCCCACAGGAACACGCTGACCAGCGCAAGGCTCATCGCGAGCTCGTAGGAGATCACCTGGGCGGTCGAGCGCACGGCGCCGAGCAACGGGTAGATCGAGCCCGAGGCCCAACCGCCGAGCACGATGCCGTAAACGCCGAGCGCGGTGATCCCGAGGATGTACAAGACCGCGACCGGGAAGTCGGTCATCTGGAGCGGCGTGACCACACCGAAGATGCTGACCTCGGGTCCGAACGGGATCACGGCGAACACCATGAAGGCGCAGAACACCGAGATCACCGGGGCGATCAGGTAGATCACCTTGTCAGCCGCCTTGACGGTGATGTCCTCCTTGAGCAGGAGCTTCATCGCATCGGCGAGAGACTGCAGCAGGCCGAACGGACCGTTCCAGTTCGGGCCGGAGCGCTGCTGGAACCGAGCGACGAGGCGTCGCTCGAACCAGATCGCGAAGAGCACGGACAGCAGCAGGAAGACCAGGATCACGACGGCCTTGATGATCGTGATCCAGATCGTGTCGTTGCTGAAGTCCGCGATGGGCGCCGGGTTCATCGGACGACCTCCCCGTTGGTGGCGCGCGCGGCGGCCGCGAGGCGGACGGAACCGCCCGACCCGACCCCGAGCATCCGGTACAGCGACGATCCCGGTGAGTGCAGCGGCAGCCACACCACGTGATCGGGCATCGGCGTCACCAGCACCGGGAGCGTGATCGAGCCGAGCGGCCCGGTCACGATGAGCCGGTCGCCATCGGCGGCGCCGAGGTTGGCCGCGGCGTCGGGCGAGATCCGCGCCACGGGGCGGTGCGCGGTCCCCGCGAGATACGGCTCGCCGTCCTGACCGCGGGCCGCATCGAGGAGCAGCCGCCAGGTGGCGACCGTGTACTCGCCGTCGGCTGGTGCCGCGAGGGCTGTCGGGTCGACCGCCGGTGCAGGCTGACGGGCGCCGTCCCAGGCGGCGATCTCGCTCAGCTCGCGGTGCACTGACTCGAGCGAGTCGGTGCCGAGCTCGACGCCGATGGCGGCGGCCAACATGCCGAGCACCTGCGCATCCGACCGCGCGCTGGTGGCGAACACCTGCGCGAACGGGCGGGGGCGTCCCTCCCAGGTGAGGAACGTGCCGGCCTTCTTCGTGGGCGGGGCGACCGGCAGCACCACGTCGGCGTATCGACTCAGGGCCGAGGTGCGGACCTCGAGCTGCACCACGAAGCCGGCGTCACGGACTGCCCGCTCGGCCTCACCGGCCGCCGGCAGGTCCTCGACGTCGACGCCGCCGAGCAGCAGCCCGGCGAGCTCACCGGAGCCCGCGGCCCGCAGGATCGCGCCGAGGTCGCGGCCCTCCTCGGCCGGGAGCGTGGCGTCCGCGTCGAGACCCCACGCCGTGGCGAGGTCCACCCGTGCTTCGGCGTCGGTGACCGGGCGTCCACCGGGCAGCAGCCCCGGTAGCAGCCCCACCTCGACGGCGCCACGGTCACCGGCGCGCCGTGGCACCCAGGCGAGCCGGGCACCGGTGGCCTTCGCCAGGGCGAGCACGGCCGAGAGACCGCCCGGCACCTGCGCGAGGCGCTCACCGACGAGGATCACGGCACCATCGGCCGCCAGCGCATCACGCAGCTCACCGTGCTCGTCGGCACCTCCGGCGATCGCACCGAGCGTCGCCGCCTCGGCGCCGGGAGCCGTGGGGACCACCGTGGCGCGCACCTTGGTGGAGCCACGGGTCGCGAACGGCGCCAGAGTCGTCACCGCAGTCTTCTTGGCGAGCACCGACTTGCGCAGCCGCAGGAAGATCGTGCCCGCCTCGTCCTCGGGCTCGAGCCCCACCAGCAGCACATGCGATGCGGACTCCAGGTCCGCGAACGTGACGCCCATCGGCGTGCCGGCCACGGCATGGCCGAGGAACTCGGCCTCCTCCGCGCTCGCGGCGCGAGCGCGGAAGTCCACGTCGTTGGTGCCGAGCACCACCCGAGCGAACTTGGACCATGCGTAGGCGTCCTCGAGTGTCAGGCGGCCTCCGGGGAGAACTCCGACACCGCCGTCGGCAGCTGCCTCGGCGAGCCCCTGGGAGGCGAGCGCAATCGCCTCGGACCAGCTCGTGGGGACCAGTTCTCCGGTCTCCTCGTCGCGGACCAACGGGGTCTCGACGACGTCGGGGAGCGCCTGCCAGGTAAACGCGAAGCGGTCCTTGTCGGTGATCCACTCCTCGTTCACGGCCGGGTCGTCGCCAGCGAGCCGGCGCAGCACCACGTCGCGGCGGTGGTCGATGCGGATCGCGGAGCCGCACGCGTCGTGCTCGGCGACCGACTCGCTCGAGACCAGGTCGAACGGGCGGGAGCGGAACCGGTAGGTCGCGGACGTGAGCGCACCCACCGGGCAGATCTGGATCGTGTTGCCCGAGAAGTACGAGGCGAACGGGCGACCGGTCGCGTCGAGCTCGGACGAACCGACCGTGTACGAGATACCCGAGAGCAGCCCGGCCTCGCCGCCAGGGCCGACCATCGCATCGGTCACCGGGACCTCGCGGGCGTCGTCCCCGAACGCGGAGAAGCCCAGCACGCCCTCGTCGAAGCCGCCGATCTGCTGCGGCAGCATGCCGTGCTCGGCACCGCCGGGAGCGCCACCACCACGACCCTGCAGGTCGATGAACGGGTCGCCCGCGATCTCCGCCTGGAACCGGGTACAGCGCTGGCACAGGATGCAGCGGTCGCGGTCCAGCAGGATCTCGGTCGAGATCTTGATCGGCTTCGCGTAGGTGCGCTTGACGTCGGTGAACCGCGACGTGGCGCGGCCGTTGCTCATCGCCTGGTTCTGCAGCGGGCACTCGCCGCCCTTGTCGCAGACCGGGCAGTCGAGCGGGTGGTTGATGAGCAGCAGCTCCATCACGCCGTGCTGGGCCTT
This sequence comes from Pseudactinotalea sp., assembly GCF_048594945.1. Lineage (NCBI taxonomy): Bacteria > Bacillati > Actinomycetota > Actinomycetes > Micrococcales > Cellulomonadaceae > Pseudactinotalea > Pseudactinotalea sp. The sequence continues at coordinate 11,936 of NZ_JBMDXJ010000025.1, forward strand.
GTCGGCCACCTCGGAGGTGCGCTGCGTGCTCACCACCATGCCGGGCGAGACCTCCATCGTGCAGGAGGCCTGCGGCTTCGGCATCTCGCGGACGTTGCCCTCGCGGTCCGGCGTGGCCACCATCACCAGGCACTGGCGGCAGGCCCCGGCGGGCTTGAGCAGCGGGTGGTCGCAGAAGCGCGGGATCTGGATCCCGATCTGCTCGGCTGCACGGATGATCAGGGTGCCCTTGGGCACGCTGACCTCGACGCCGTCGATCGTGACGTCGATGCCTTCGACCTCGGCGGGGGCGCCGGGCTTCGGCGTAGCGGTGGCGGTCATCGGGCGGCTCCGGCCAGCTCGGTGAACAGGGCGTTCGCCCCGTACGGGAAGAGCTCCCAGGCAGGCGTGTGCATGCCCTGCTCGAACTCCTCACGGAAGTGCTTGATGCCACTCTTGACCGGCGTCGCCGCGGCGTCGCCGAGCGCACAGAACGAGCGGCCCTCGATGTTGTTCGCGACGTCGAGCAGCAGGTCGACGTCACCCTCGCGGCCCTGCCCGGCCTCGAGGCGGTGCAGCACCTGACGCAGCCAGTAGGTGCCCTCACGGCACGGGGTGCACTTGCCGCAGGACTCGTGGCTGTAGAAGTCCAGCCAGCGGGTCACGCAGCGCACGACCGACACAGTCTCGTCGAAGATCTGCAGCGCGCGGGTGCCGAGCATGGAGCCGGCGGCGGCCACGGAGTCGAAGTCGAGCGGGGTGTCGAGGTGCTCGGCGGTGAAGATCGGAGTGGAGCTGCCGCCCGGGGTCCAGAACTTGAGCTGGTGACCATCGCGGATGCCGCCGGCGAGCTCGAGCAGCTCGCGCAGCGTGATGCCGAGCGGCGCCTCGTACTGACCGGGGCGGGTGACGTGACCCGAGAGCGAGAAGAAACCGTGGCCCTTGCTCTTCTCGGTCCCCATCGAGGAGAACCAGTCGATGCCGCCGCGGATGATGCCGGGCACGGAGGCGACCGACTCCACGTTGTTGACCACGGTCGGCCGCGCGTACAGACCCGCGACGGCGGGGAACGGGGGCTTCAGGCGAGGCTGGCCACGGCGGCCCTCGAGCGAGTCGAGGAGCGCGGTCTCCTCACCGCAGATGTACGCGCCGGCGCCGGCGTGCACGGTGATCTCCAGGTCGTAGCCGGTGCCGAGGATGTTCGTACCCAGCAGCCCGGCCTCGCGCGCCTCTCGGACCGCGGCGAGCAGCCGGCGGTACACGTGCACGACCTCGCCGCGCAGGTAGATGAAGGCGTGGTTGGACCCGATCGCGAAGCTGGTGATCGCAATGCCCTCGATCAGCGCATGCGGATTGGCCAGCATCAGCGGGATGTCCTTGCACGTGCCGGGCTCGGACTCGTCGGCGTTGACCACGAGGTAGCGCGGGCCGCCGTCCGGCGGAGGCAGGAACGACCACTTGAGGCCGGTCGGGAAGCCGGCGCCGCCGCGTCCGCGCAGGCCCGAGTTCTTCACGGTGTCCACGAGGCTCGCAGGGTCCTGGCGCAGCGCGTACTTCCAGGCGTCGTAGCCGCGGTGGTCGCTGTAGGTGGCCAGCGTCCACGGCCGGTCGGCATCCCAGATGTCCGAGAGCACCGGAGCGAGCGGTGCGGTGGTCTGCTCGGTCATGACTCGTCCTCCTGGTCGGGCGCGGTCACGGTGTCGGGGTCGGAGTCACCTTCGGTGGTCTCCTCGCGCTCGGCGCTGGAGCCGACCTCACCGACCGGCTCGGTGCCGGCTGCCTCGGCGGCGGGCGTGGCCTCGTCGAGCGCGATCCGCGCAGGGTCGACGGCGGGAGCCGTCCAGTCACGCTCGCGCGCCAGGCGCGTGCCGCGCACGGTCGCCTCGCCGGCGCC
>NZ_JBMDXJ010000250.1:0-31205 GCF_048594945.1 Pseudactinotalea sp.
AGATCGACCTCGACGCACCGCCTGCCGACGCCCCCGACGCCTGCCTGCGCCTGCACCTGCTCTCGCACCGCTATGTGGTGCCGAACTCGATCAACCTCGATGGCTTGTTCGGTGTGCTGCAGAACGTGGTCTGGACGTCGGAAGGCCCCTGCGCGCCAGAGAGTTTCGAGGAGGTGCGGCTCGCGCTGCTCGCGAGCGCGCACGGCCGCCCGATCAGCGTGCACGGTGTGGACAAGTTCCCGCGGATGACCGACTACGTCATCCCCACCGGCGTGCGGATCGCCGACGCCGACCGTGTGCGCCTCGGCGCCCACCTCGCCGAGGGCACCACCGTGATGCACGAGGGCTTCGTCAACTACAACGCCGGCACGCTCGGCGCCTCGATGGTGGAGGGGCGGATCAGCCAGGGCGTGGTGGTCGGCGCCGGCAGCGACATCGGCGGCGGCGCCTCGATCATGGGCACGCTCTCCGGCGGCGGCAGCCACCGCGTGTCGATCGGCACCGGCTGCCTGCTCGGCGCCAACGCCGGCATCGGGATCTCGCTGGGAGACGACTGCGTGGTCGAGGCCGGCCTGTACGTGACCGCCGGCACCAAGGTGACGATCCGCACCGCGGCCGAGCCGCACCAGCGGATCGTCAGCGCGCGCGAGCTGTCCGGGGCGAACAACCTGCTGTTCCGCCGCAACTCCACCAGCGGTGTGGTCGAGGCGATCGAGCGCAGCGGCTCCGGCGTCACCCTCAACGCCGCTCTGCACGCGCAATGAGCAGGCGCCGCGGCCGGCGTGTGCTGGGCGCCTTGCTGGCGTTCGTGCTGCTGCTGGCCGTGGCTGTCACCGGGGTGTTCCTGCTGCTGCGCGGCATCGGCACGGATCGCCCGTGGTCGTCGGCCTGCACCGCGACGGTGGACGGCACCTCCGCGACCCTCTCCCCCGAGCAGGCAGCCAACGCGGCGCTGATCGCGGTGATCGGCGTGGAGCGAGGGCTGCCGGCGCGCGCCGTGACGATCGGCCTCGCCACCGCGATGCAGGAGTCCCGGCTGGAGAACATCGACTACGGCGACCGTGACTCGGTCGGCCTGTTCCAGCAGCGCCCCTCGCAGGGCTGGGGCACAGTCGAAGAGATCATGGACCCGGTCTACTCGACCAACGCCTTCTACGACGTGCTCGTCACGATCGAGGGCTACGAGAGCATGGAGATCACCGAGGCCGCGCAGGCCGTGCAACGCTCCGGCTTCCCCGATGCCTACGCCCAGCACGAGACGATGGCGCGCACCTTCGCCTCCGCGCTCACGGGCTGGTCCCCCGCCGCACTCACCTGCCGACTGGACGTCGAGACCGAGGCGAGCTACGCCGTCGTCGATCTCCTGGCCCGGGACCTGGACTCGGCGAGTGCCGAGACCGCCGACGGCGTGACTCACCTTCGCCTCGACGGTGACCCCGACCGGTCGGGCTGGGTCCTCGCCCATTGGGCCGTGGCGACGGCGGAGCTCACCGGGGTGCAGGAGGTCGCCGTGGGTGATCTGGTCTGGTCACGCGCCGACGGCCGCGACGCAGCCTGGACCGAGGCCGGTTCCCCCGCCGAGCCCGGCACGGTCTCGGTCTCGGTCGCCCTCCCCTGACCCGATTTCACTGACGAAACGCGACGGCGCCGACTTCACTGACCAAACGTCACCGAACCGACTTCACTGACGAAACGTGAAGTGACGGATCGTCAGTGAAATCGGGGTTGTGACGGATCGTCAGTGAAATCGGGGTTCGGAGTTCGGGGGTTCGGGGTGCGGTGGGTCAGCGCTGGTCGAGCGGGACGTAGGCGCGCTCGGGGGCGCCGGTGTAGACCTGGCGAGGGCGGCCGATCTTGGTGCTCTTGTCGGTGATCATCTCGCGGTACTGCGCGATCCAGCCGGGGAGCCGGCCGAGCGCGAACAGCGGGGTGAACATCTGGGTGGGGAAGCCCATCGCCTTGTAGATCAGGCCGGTGTAGAAGTCGACGTTCGGGTAGAGCTTGCGCTCCACGAAGTAGTCGTCGGAGAGGGCGATCTCCTCGAGACGCATCGCGATGTCGAGCAGCGGGTCGGACTTGCCGAGCTTCTCGAGCACGCCGTGCGCGTACTTCTTGACGATCGCGGCGCGCGGGTCGTAGTTCTTGTAGACCCGGTGGCCGAAGCCCATGAGGCGGACGCCGGCCTCCTTGTTCTTCACCTTGGTCATGAAGGTGTCGACGTCGTCGTCGGAGCCGTGGATCTCGTTGAGCATCTTCAGCACGGCCTCGTTGGCACCACCGTGCGAGGGGCCCGAAAGCGCGCCGATACCGGCGGAGACCGAGGCAAACAGGTTCGCCTGCGCCGATCCGACGATGCGCACCGTGGAGGTGGAGCAGTTCTGCTCGTGGTCCGCGTGCAGGATCAGCAGCATGTCGAGCGCCTCGACCAGGTCCGCCTCGGGCGTGTGGTCCTGGTACGGCAGGCCGAACGTCATCTTGAGGAAGTCCTCGACGTAGCCCATGTTGCTGTCCGGGTAGAGCTGCGGCATGCCCTTGGCGCGCTTGGCGATGTTCGCGATCATCGTGGGCATCTTCGCCAGCAGCAGCACGGCGGCGAGGTCGAGCTGTTCGGCGTCGAACGGGTCGAGCGTGTGCTCGTAGTAGGTAGCGAGACCCGCGATGCCCGCCTGCAGCACCGACATCGGGTGCGCGCTGAGCGGGAACGCGGTGAAGAACTTCTGGAAGTTCTCGTGGAGCAACGAGTGCTTCTTGACGCGGGCGGCGAACGCATCGAGCTCGCCACCGGAGGGGAGCTCGCCGTAGATCAGCAGGTAGGCCACCTCAAGGAAGTTCGATCCCTCGGCGAGCTGGTCGATCGGGTACCCGCGGTAGCGCAGGATCCCTGCGTCGCCATCGATGTAGGTGACCTGCGACTCGCAGTTCGCGGTGTTCATGAACCCCGGATCCAGCGTGACGAGGCCGGTGTCCTTGAGGAGGTTCGGGATCAGCACCCCGTCGTTGCCCTCCACGGCTTCCACGCGGGGGAAGGAGAGTTCCTTCCCGTCCACGCTGAACGTGGCAGGACTGAGAGTGGCGTCCGACATGGAAGACCCTTCGAGATGAGGCGCTGGTCAGCCCGGCTACTCTATCTCGCTCGCGAGAGCCTCCCGCCCGGGCTCCGCGGGCCCTCAGTCTCACTCTTCGGGACAATCAATGCTCGAAGGTTGTCATGGGGCCGAGTTGACCGTACCTTTGCTGCAGATTCGCGCGAGGTGACCCGATCCGGCACCGACCGCAGCGAGAGCTTCACCGTGGCAGCGCTCGTCCCGAACCCGTGGCTCGCGGGATGACGAACGGCAGGACCACATGGACCTCAGGCGAGCGACCCTCCACAACCCGGACACCGAGTACAGCGACTGCGGCGTGGGATTCATCACGCGCAAGGACGGCCGCCCCACCCACGACGTGATCCTCAAGGGCGACGAGGCACTGTGCGCCATCCCCCACCGCGGCGGCCGGTCCTCGGAGGGCGTGGGCGACGGCGCAGGCGTGAGCGTGGACCTGTCGGTGGAGTTCTTCTCCGCGATCACGGGCGAAGCGCTCGAGGCCGGCCGCTTCGGCGTCGGCAACTTCTTCATGCCCACCGACGAGAGCGCGTGGCCCGCAGCCCGGGAGCTGGTGGACGCCACGCTCGCCCAAGTGGGAGTCCAGGTGCTCACCGTGCGCGACGTGCCGGTCGACCACGAGGTGATTCGCCGGATCTCACGTTCCTACCAGCTGCCCGTGGTGCAGTGGGTCTTCCGCGCCCCGCCCGGATGGGATCGCGCCGACCTCGACCGGGCAGCCAACGACGCCCTGCTCCGCATCGAGTCCGCGGCCTTCTCCGATCAGGAGCTCGACGGCCTGTACCCGCTCTCGCTGAGCGCGCGCACGCAGGTCCTCAAGGGTCGCCTCAACTCCGGTGAGGTGATCAGCTACTTCACCGACCTGGTCGACGATCGGCACTCGGTGCGGACCCTGTACTTCCACACCCGGTTCTCCACGAACACCGAGCCGCACCCCAGCATGGCGCAGCCGTTCCGCATGATGGCGCACAACGGCGAGCTCAACACCGACCGCAAGAACCGGCTCTCCGACGAGGCGCTCGCCACCTCGCGGCAGCGCAGCATCGTGCGCCCACCCGGTCAGTCGGACTCCAGCCGCCTCGATCAGACCCTGCAGAGTCGAGTGTTCGACGACGGACTGGGACTCCTCGAGGCCGTCGTCTCCTTGATGCCTCCGGCCTGGGAGAACGACCGGACGCTCCCCGCCACGGTGCGCGACATGCTCGAGTACTTCTCGTTGTACGAGGAGAAGAACGACGGCCCGGCCGCGCTGATCTTCAGCGACGGCGACATCGTGGGTGCCCGCCTGGACCGACTCGGGCTGCGGCCGCTGCGCACGATCGAGACCGACACCTACCTGATGGTCTCCTCCGAGGCCGGGCAGGTGGACTTCCCGGCTCAGGAGGTCACCCACCGCGGCCGGATCGAGGCCGGCGGGATGCTGTATCTGGACCACCGCACCGGCGTGATCCACCGCACGGCCGAGGCCTTGAACGTGCTGGCCGAGCGCCGCGACTTCGGTGCGCTGCTGCAGCGGGCCCGCGTGAACCTCGCGGATCTGGACGTCGGTCGCCTCGAGCGAGGCGCCACCACGTTGGGGTACGACGGCGATCTGCCGCTCGCTGCCCGGTACGTCGCCTACTCGCTCAATTCCGAGAGCTTCCGGTTCATGATGGACCCGATGCTCGCCTCGGGCGCCGAGCGGATCTCGGCGATGGGGTACGGCAACGCGATCAACGCGCTCTCGGACACCGAGGGCGGCATGGCGAAGTACTTCTCGCAGCGGTTCGCGCAGGTCACCAACCCCTCGCTGGACAGCATCCGCGAAGCCGATGGTATGAGCACGCATGTGGCACTCGGCGCCAAGCCCGGCAGCGGCACCGACATGACGCAGATCGTGGTGCCCTCCCCCATCCTCGGGCACCTGGAGATGCTGCGGCTGCGTGAGCAGCAGGTCACGCCGCTGCAGCGGTTCGACATGCTGTACGCGCCGGCGCCGGGCGACGCCGAGGCCAACGCCGCCGCGATGCGCGCCGCGCTGTCCACGCTGTGCGACGAAGTGGAGGCGTTCGCGCTGACCTCGGGCGGGATCGCCGTGGTCAGCGACCGCTCGATCTCCCGCACCCGCGCGCCGCTGCCGCTGCCGCTGGCCCTCGCGGCCGTCAACCGGCGGCTGATCGAGACCGGGCTGCGGCTGCGGGTCTCGATCGTGGCCGAGAGCGGCCAGCTGCCGTCCTCGCACCACATCGCCGTCGCGCTCGGATTCGGCGCCTCGGCGGTCTACAGCATCGCGGCGCGGTTGCGGGCCGAGCAGAAGTACCCGGCGCCGCCCGCACCGGCGGAGACCGTGACCGAGACCGATCTCGCGGTGGAGAAGTACCGCAAGGCGGCCTTGAAGTCCCTGGCGAAGACCATGGGACGCGTCGGCCTGTGCACGGTGGAGAGCTACATCGGCGGCGAGTTCTTCGAGCCGAACTATCTCGACACCCGCGACGACGTGCTCGCCCAGTGCTTCCCGCACATGGACGCCCCCGTGGGTGGCGTGGGCTTCGCGCGCATCGCCTCCGCCACCACGGCGTGGCACACGCGCGCCCTCGACGTCACCGAGGAGAGCCAGATCCCGCTGCTGGGCCTGTTCAAGGAGCGCGCCGAGGGCGCCGGGCACTCCTACGGCACCGTGGTGGTGCGCGGCTTCGGCGAGATGACCGAGGAGAAGGTCGGGTTCGCGCCCGAGGACAGCGACCCCGCGCTGCGGCTGCAGACCCTGCGCGGCCTCGACGATGCGTTCGGGCTGACCGACGAGGCGTACCAGCACACCGGCTACGACGCGCTGACCGACGATGAGATCGATGCCTTCACGATCACCCCGGGCTACCGCGACTTCGTGGCGGACACCCGCGCCGAGCGCGCACGCCGACCCTCCGCGCTGCGCGACGTCCTCACCTTCCCCGCGGACGTCACCGGGCTGCGCACAGCCGCCGAGTTCGCGGCCGAGCTCGACCGGTTCGCGCTCGAGGGCAACGCGAGCGTGCTGGTCCGCGGCCTGGAGATCAACGAGACCGAGCGGATCACGCCCGAGGCGAGCACCGCCGTCGGGCAGGACGAAGCCACGGGGACCTTCACGCTGTGGTTCACCGATGTCTCGGGTCCGCAGCCCGCACGATACGAGGCGCTGGTGCGCGCGTTCGTGGGCACGTACCCGCACGAGGTTCACGGTCACGAGATCGCCGGTGGCGAGCTGACCGTCACCGTCTCGGGACGCACGGCGCGGTTCCTGCGGCTGCTGCGCCCCGCACCGGCGGAACTGCCTCTGGAGCAGGTGCAGGCCGCCCACGAGATCACCCGCACGCTCACCTCGGGTGCGATGAGCCACGGGGCGCTGGTGGCGAGCGCGCACGAGGCCGTCGCGCACGGCACGAACATGGCCGGCGGGCTGTCGAACTGCGGTGAGGGCGGCGAGCACATCACGCGCTACGGCACGATCCGTGGCTCCCGCATCAAGCAGTTCGCCTCGGGCCGGTTCGGCATCTGGGCCGGCTACCTCGCCGACCCGATGCTGCAAGAGCTCGAGATCAAGATCGGGCAGGGCGCCAAGCCCGGCGAGGGTGGGCAGCTGCCTGCGCCGAAGGTGACCGTGGAGATCGCGGCAGCGCGAGGCGGCACCCCCGGCGTCGAGCTCGTCTCTCCCCCGCCGCACCACGACACCTACTCGATCGAGGACCTCGCGCAGCTGATCCACGACTGCAAGGCGGCCCGGGTGCGAGTGATCGTCAAGCTGGTCTCCTCGGAGGGGATCGGCACGATCGCCGTGGGCGTGGCCAAGGCGGGCGCCGACGTCATCAACGTGGCCGGCAACACCGGCGGTACCGGTGCGGCGCCGGTCACCAGCCTCAAGTACGCCGGCCGCTCCGCCGAGATCGGCGTGGCGGAGGTGCACCAGGCGCTGACCGCCAACGGGCTGCGGCAGAAGGTCACGTTGCGTTGCTCCGGCGCGCACCAGACTGGGCGTGACGTGGTGATCTCCGCGCTGCTGGGGGCGGACTCGTTCGAGTTCGGCACCACCGCGCTGATGATGCTCAAGTGCGTGATGGCCAAGAACTGCAACATCAAGTGCCCTGCGGGTCTCACCACGAACCCCGAGGCGTTCGACGGCGACCCGCGCGCTCTCGCGCAGTTCCTCCTCAACGTGGCTCACGACGTGCGGGAGCTGCTCTCCCGGCTCGGGCTGTCCTCGCTGCGGGAGGCACGTGGTCGTGGCGATCTGCTGCAGCTGCTGGAGCACCCGGCCGCCGTGGGCAAGCTCGACGTGCGCCGGATGCTCGCGCCGGTGGCCGAGAAGGTCGTGGACGACCCGATCTACCTCGAGAAGGACTTCGCGGTCGACGACGCTCTGATTGAGCAGCTCCGCGCCGCCCTCGTGGACGGGCGCCGCGAGCAGGTGGTGCTCGACGCCGGGCGCTTGCACAACCCCAACAAGACCGTGGGCGGTCAGGTCGCGATCGACGTCGAACGGCTGCTCAACTACGAGCTCGACGCCGACACGCTCGCCGCGATGCCCGCGGTGGCCGGCGACGAGCGGGGGCGTCACTACCTGCTCCCCGACTCGGCCCAGGTGACCTCGACCGGCTCAGCCGGGCAGTCGTTCGGAGCGTTCTGCAACGACGGCCTCTCGCTGATCCACACCGGCACGGCGAACGACGGCGTGGGCAAGTCCGCCGGCGGCGGCCAGATCGTGGTCCGCACCCCGGGCGGCGGCAGCCCGTTGCCTGGCGGCAACGTGCTGATCGGCAACTTCGCGCTGTTCGGGGCGACCGGGGGCCGCCTGTTCGTGCAGGGTGAGGCCGGCGACCGGTTCGCCGTGCGGAACTCGGGCGCGACGGCGGTGGTCGAGGGCGTGGGCGAGTTCGGTTGTGAGTACATGACCAACGGTGCCGTGCTCAACCTCGGCGGCGCCGGCAAGGGACTCGGCAACGGCATGAGCGGCGGGTTCGTGTACCAGTACGACCCGGATGGCTCGGTCGCCGCCCGGGTGAGCGAGGACTCGCTGCTGATGCTGCCGCTGACCGACTCCGAGCACGGACCGTTCCACGAGCTCGCGGTCCGCACCATGCTCGAGTGGCACCTCGAGGCCACCGGCTCGGCGCTGGCCGGGCGGCTGCTGCAGGACTGGTCGCGCACCCGGGAGCACATGGTCATCGGGATGCCCCGTGCGCTGCTGCTCTACCAGGACGCCGACGCGATCGCGGCGAACAAGCCTCGCAAGGAGCTGCTCGAGGAGCTCGGCACCGCGATCGCCGCTGACAAGCTCCGTGACTACAAGGAGCACTACCGCGACGGCCAGGCGGTCGCGGGCGGGCGGGTCCCGGTCATCGGGGGCACCGACGTCAGCGACATGTACGGGCTGCTGAGCGCCTACACGGTGCTGAGCGCGGCGCAGGAGGTGGCACTGGACCGCGTGTCCGGTGCGACCGCGATCGACGACCCCCGCGTGGTCGAGGCCGCACGGAAGCTGGTGCTGACCGAGGACTTCTTCGTGATGCAGCGGCTCGTCAAGTACGTGCGGAACCAGCTCGAGGTGTTCGAGGACCACGAGCTCGCCACGCTGGTGGCCGGCAAGCGGCTCGACGACTACCGCCGCTCGCTGCAGCTGCGCAACGTGCGCGGTATCGACGCGCCGGGCACCTACGGCTGGATCCTGTACCAGCAGCGCAAGAACGACCGCCGCTCCCGTACGGCGCGGTTCGACGAGATGCTGGCGCGCGCCGCCCTGGGCGACCTCGCCACGCTCGCTGCCGACCTCACCTCGGAGGTGGTGGTGCCATGACCAGCACACTCTTCATCCCCACCGACGCCCCGTTCAGCACCGCGCAGCAGAGCTGGCTCGGAGGCTTCCTGGCCGGCCTCGCCTCGGCGCACCGGGACGTCCCTGCCGGGCCGGCGGCCTCGCTCACGGTCACGGTGCTCTACGGCAGCCAGACCGGCAACTGCGAGCTGTTGGCGGAAGACTTCGCGGCAGCAGCGATCGGGGCCGGGGTGGCTGCGAACGTGCAGCCGCTCGACGCCGCCACGCCTGAGACGCTCACGGAGGTCGGCCACCTGCTGATCATCACCTCGACCTACGGCGAGGGCGAGATGCCCGACAACGCCGAGCTGTTCTGGGACGCGATCAGCGACGAGAACGCCCCGCGGCTGGAGTCGCTCCAGTTCAGCGTGCTCGGACTGGGCGACACCGGCTACGACAACTTCTGCGAGGCCGGCAAGCTGCTCGACATGCGCCTGGAGCAGCTCGGGGCACAGCGGCTGGCGCCGCGCGTGGACTGCGACGTCTCGTACGAGGACGAGGCCGCCGCCTGGATCTCGACCGCCGTCGAGGCGTTGGCCAAGCAAGCCCCGGCAGGGGCGAGCGGGTCCCCCGCGGCCCAGGCTCCGCCGTCGAAGGCTCGCTCGAAGTGGAACCGCAAGAACCCCTACGCGGCCGGCCTGGTCGAGAACCGGGTGCTCTCCGGCGCGGGCAGCGCGAAGGAGATCCGGCACTACGAGCTCGCTCTCGGCGACTCCGGCATCGAGTACGCCGCGGGCGATGCGCTGGCGGTGATGCCGCGCAACGATCCGACGTTGATCGAGCTGCTGCTCGATCAGCTGGGGCACGGCCCTGACACCGAGGTGGCCGGCGCCGCTCTCGCCGACGCGCTGCAGCACACATGGGAGATCCGGACGCCGTCGAAGGACCTGATCGGTGCTCTCGCCGAGCGGAACCCTAGCGGCGAGCTCGCGGCGCTCGTTCAGCGCGAGGACCGCGAGCCGCTCGAGAACTGGCTCTACGGCAAAGACACGCTCGACCTGCTCGAGCTCAACCCCTCGCACGACTTCGGCGTGGACGAGCTTGAGGCACTGTTCCGGCCGCTGCAGCACCGCGCCTACTCGATATCTTCGAGCCCGCTCGCGAGCCCCGACCGGATCCACCTCACGGTCGCCTCCGTGCGACACGGGGCGGACCGCGTCCATGGCGGGGTCTGCTCGACGTTCCTCGCCGACCGGGTGCGGGCTGATGAGGCGGCCGGGATCTTCCTGCAGCCGAATCAGGCGTTCCGCCTGCCCGACGACGGCGACGTCCCGGTGATCATGATCGGTCCCGGTACCGGGGTGGCCCCGTTCCGGGCGTTCCTGCAGGAACGCGCCGCGACCGGTGCACGGGGGCGCAACTGGCTGTTCTTCGGCGACCAGCACGAGGCGAGCGACTTCATCTACGCCGACGAGCTCCGCGCCCACGCCGACGCCGGCCTGCTCACCCGTCTCGACCTCGCGTTCTCCCGCGACCAGGCCGAGAAGATCTACGTGCAGACGCGCATGCGCGAGCAGGGTGCCGAGCTCTACGCGTGGCTCGAGGAGGGTGCGCACCTGTACGTGTGCGGAGACGCGACGCGGATGGCGAAGGACGTCGACGCCGCGCTGGTCGAGATCGTCGCGGCCCAGATCGGTGGCGCGGACAGAGCAACGGCGGCCGCCGAGTACGTCAACGACCTCAAGCGCGCCAAGCGCTACGTCCGCGACGTCTACTAACTTTCAACGCTGATCCGGCACCACACCGCTTTCAACGCTGATCCGGCACCATCCTCCCGTGCCGGATCGGCGTTGAAAGTCCTCCCCTGCCGGATCAGCGTTGAAAGCGGTCAGGGGGTGAGGCGGGAGGCGGCGGCGGCGATGCGGTCGTCGGGGGCGGTGAGGGCGAACCGCACGTGGTGCTCGCTGCCCGGGCCGTAGAACTCCCCCGCACCGGCGAGGATGCCGAGGTCCGCGAGCCGGTCGAGGGCGGCCCAGCAGTCGGCGCCGTCAAGCGATCGCGCCCACAGGTATAGCCCGGCCTCGGAGTGGTCGATCGCGAACCCTGCGGCCAGGAGCGCGGGCAGCAAGGTCTCGCGGCGGCGGCGGTAGGTCTCGCGCTGGGCGGCCACGTGTGCGTCGTCGCCGAGCGCGGCGGCCATCGCCGCCTGCACCGGGGCGGGCAGCATCAGACCGAGGTGGCGGCGCATGAGGATGATGCGCGCCATCAGCTCCTCGTCGCCCGCGAGCAGGCCGGCCCTGTATCCGGCGAGGTTCGACTGCTTCGAGAGCGAGTACGCCGCCAGCAGCCCGCTGTGCGACGACCCGGCGACGCGGGGATCGAGAACGCACGGGACGCCGTCGGAGGCCCACGGCTCCTCCCAGGCCAGCGCGGCGTAGCACTCGCCGCTCGCCACCCCGGCCCCGCGGCCGCGCGCGGCCTCGACCACCGAACGCAACCGCTCGATCGAGGCCACGGCGCCGGTCGGGTTTCCCGGCGAGTTCACCCAGACGAGACGTACCCGCGCATCGTCGGCCCAGGCCGCGACGTCGTCGGTCGCCAGCACCTCGGCACCGGCGGCACGGGCGCCGACCTCGTACGTGGGGTACGCCGACTCGGGGACCACCACCACGTCGCCAGGCCCCACGCCGAGCAGCGACGGCAGCAGCCCCCCCCCCTCCTTAGAGCCGATCGTGGCCATCACGCCCGCAGTGCTCAGGCCGGCCACGCCGCGGCGGCGGGTGAACCAGTCGACCATCGCCTCACGCAGCACCGGTGTGCCCACCACCGTGGGGTAGCCCGGCGCGTCAGCAGCGCCGGCGAGCGCCTCCTGCACCGCGGCCGGCGTCGGGTCGACCGGCGTGCCGATCGAGAGGTCCACCAGACCGTCGGGGTGCTGCCGCGCGCGCTCGGCGTACGGTGCCAGCTTGTCCCACGGGTAGTCCTCGGTGATCGCGACGAAGCCCATGTGAACCCGCGATTATTCGCCCTGCGGCGGCAGCGCAGCGACGATCGGGTGGTCCTTGGGGATCAGACCCATCTTGGCCGCTCCTCCGGGCGACCCGAGGTCGCTGAAGAAGTCGACGTTCGCGGTGTAGAACTGCGCCCATTCCTCGGGGGTGTCGTCCTCGTAGTAGATCGCCTCGACGGGGCAGACGGGCTCACAAGCGCCGCAGTCGACACATTCGTCGGGGTGGATGTAGAGCGAGCGTTCACCCTCGTAGATGCAGTCGACGGGGCACTCGTCGATGCAGGCCTTGTCCTTGACATCGACACACGGCAGGGCGATCACGTACGTCACAGGTTGCTCTCTCCTCACGCTCCCCGCCGAGTCCGGCGGCCGGGCGGGTCTCAGGTCTGCCCCTAGTATCGCAGGCATGACGTTCTGGCGAGCCTGGGAGCCCGGTATGCGCGTCGTCGTGAGATATCGCAACGACGAGGGCAGCTTCTCCGACGCCGTGGGCGAACTGGTGCTGGTCGACGACAACGGTGTGGAAGTCGCCACCAAGCACGGCCCCGTGGCCGTGGCCGCCGCCGATATCGCACTCGGCAAGCGGGTGCCGCCGGCTCCGATTCGGCGCCGCTGAGGCTCAGTCGTCCTCGTCCTCATCGTCGCCCTCCGACGGCGGGGCACCGCACACCACCGTGTTCCACGGCGAGTACGTCCAGGAGTAGCCTCCGGAGTACTCGCTGTCCTCGCCGTTGCGGGCCACGGTGCGGCTGATGTCGATCGTGAACCCGGACGCCCCTCCCGACTCGGGCTGGCAGTTGTCGTTCTGGTTGTAGACCGTGCGTGCGGAGGTGTAGGCGTACTTGTCGCTCGAGCGGACCTCCACGTCCCAGTACTCCGTGCTCCACAACCGGACGTGGACGTGGCCGTCGTCGCCCACCCACGCCTGCACCAGCACCCCGTAGGGCGTGTTGTTGCCCCACTTCATGTCGAGCGACGGCGCGAACATCGTCGCCTCGCGACCGGCGGGGTACCGCTCGAACCAGCGCGAGTGGGGCTTGTGCTCGATGTCCTCCATGCCGGCCTCGTAGGCGGCGTTGAAGGTGGTGGTCGAGACCTGCGAGAGGCCGCCACCCATCGCATCGGTGACGAACCCACCATCGACCACGTGCGAGCTCACGTATCCGTTCGCCGCAGTGATCGGGCCGAGCGCCTCGATGAGCGAGAACACCTCGCCCGGCTTGATCAGCGTGCCGCTGATGTGCGCGGTGCCGTTGATGAGGTTCTGCGTGCGGGTCGGGTCATAGGGGTACGGGGTCGAGTACTCCCCCACGATCTCCTCGACGCCGAGCTCCTCGGCATCGGCGGTGGTGAATTCGGGCTCGGCGTCGGCGAGCTCCGCCGCGGCGACGCGCTCGTCACCGGTCTTGACGGCGGCGTCGGCCACCACGCCGGCCAGCTGCTCCGGGTCGAGCCCCGTGCCAGTGACCGCCGGGATGATCGTGGGCTCGCCACCCTCCAGCACGATCTGCGCGTCCTTGGGCGTCTCACCGACCGATTCGACGTTGTCGGTGATGTAGTCCGCCAGGACCTCGCCGTCGATCACCAGCGACGCCGTGGCGCCGGCCATGTCCAGCGACGCCGCTTCGGAGAGGATCTCGGGTCCGAGGCTGGTCTCGTCGTCATTGAGCTGCACGGTCACGGGGCTTGACAGCAGCGGCTCCACGATGTCGGTCATCGTCGCGTCGATCGCGGCGTCGTCGATCGTGGGCGTGGTGGTCTCGGAGGGCAGCTCGAACGGCCGCTGGCCGGTGAGCCACTGCGATGCCACGAGCTCGGCGGCTGCGGGGACGTCGAGCGCGATCCCGTCCGCGGGCTCGGTGGTGACCGTGCCCTCCCCGCCGGCGATCTCGATCACGCCGTCGATCGGAGCCACGTCGAGGTCGTTCGAGGCGTCCTGCAGGGCACTGGTGAGTGCGTCGTCGTCGATCTCGACGACCGGCTCACGTGCGCCGAGCCCGAAGAGGTGACCGAAGACCACCTGCGGGTCGAGCGTGAAACCGGTGATCTGCCCGACCGTCGCGGTGGCGTCGAACGCCAGTCCGGCCTCGACCGGGTCGAGACTCGACGACGTCTCGCCCATCTCGATCGGGATCGGCCCGCTGACGACGTCGGAGAGTCGCGTCTCGAGGGTGTCGACCGCCTCGGAGGCGGTCTGTCCCGAGATGTCGACCCCGGCGACCGTGGTGCTCTGCGGCACCTTGTCGCCGAGGTACCAGGCGGCACCGACGTACGCTCCGGCGAGCACCACCACTCCGATGCCCACGCCGAGTGCGATCTTGCGTCCGCGGCGTCGCTTCTTCTGGGGTGGCACGGGATCCGACTCCTCGAGCTCGGCCTCCGCTGTCTCGCCCGCGGCCGTCTCGGCGGGCTCGCGCACCGCGGTGGCCTCAGGGTCGGGCTCAGGCTCACGCACCTGGGTCGCGTCGGGGTCGGCCTCGGTCGGCGCAGCCTCCTCGGGCGCGCGAACCTCGGTCTGGTCGGGGTCCGCGGAGGTGGCGTCGTCGCCGCCGGGTGCCGACTGCGCGGGCGTCACCCCGGTGTCCTTCACGGATCGGCGAAAGATCATGGTCCTCGAAGCTTCTCTGCAAGACCACCGGTCGTGGCCCCCCTAGCAGGTGATTCTAACGGTGCCACCGGCCGCAGCCACGCCGACCCGTCGAGGTCATCCACCCCACGGCTCCAGGCGCCCGTACCCGTGCAGGACCGCGCCCTCGTTGTCCGCGTTCACCCCGGTGGCGAGCACCTCGCCTGCCACCACGTCGTGGGTCCCTGCCTCGACGACCCATTGCGTGCGGGCCTCCAGCCAGGCGGTCGCGACCTCGAGGATCGCGGCACCACTGCGCTCACCCTCGCGGTGCGGAACCCGGACGAGCTGGTCCAGCAGCGGCCTCCCCGGGTCGCTGAGCCAGCGCGCCGCTGCGCCGCCCTCTCCGCCGAGGATGCTGGCCGCCCAGCGCTCCCCCACCTCGACCGCCTCACGCAGCCTGCTGTCGCGGTGCACGGTGAACAGCACCACCGGTGGCTCGAGCGAGGCCGAGACCAACGAACTCACGGTCGCGGCGACATCGTGCCGCCCCGCACGCGCCGTCACCACCGACACGCCCGAGACCAGCCGCGACATCGTGCGACGCAGCTCATCGGGCCCGACCTCGGTCATCAGGAGTCCGCGAACCAGCGTTTGGGCAGCAACGCAGGCAGCAGCAACGCGGCAGGGATCGAGCCGAGCAGCCACGCCAACCCGATCGGCTCTCCGGTCACGAGCACGTCGTCACCTGGTCGCACGTACGTCATCACGATCACCATCAGCACGGCCGCGACACCGAACACGAGCTGGCCCACGCGGTCGACGAACGTCCGTGCCAGCACGCCACCCGCCACCAGCGCCAGGAGTGCCGCCAGCACGCCCCACGGCGGTGACACGCGGTGGAACGCGGTCCCCACCGCCGCGACCATCAGTCCGAGCAGCAACGAGAACGTGATCATCGTGGGTCGGAACCATCGCCCGCCCTCGGTCTTGGCGGCCTCGGTCGCCATCAGGCGCCCGACGGCGGAGCGAAGGTTCTCGGGTTCTCCCCACCCGGGTGCGAGGCGCAGCCAGGCACGGTCGTGGATCGGCTGCAGCAGCCCGTTGCTCAGTGCGTACCAGCCGGCGGCGGGCTCGCGTATGCCCGGTTGTGCCACGAGCCGGGGCAGCTGGACCTGGCTGCGGTGGGCGTGCATCGCCGCGAGGAGCTGCGGAAGCTGCGGCGTGGTGTCGATCTCGAGGTCGATCTGTCCGTCCGGCACCACGATCGATGCCTGCGGCCCCACCGGATCCGGGAGCGTCAGGGTTGTGCCGCCCTCGCCGACGCTGGGGAGATCAGTGCGCGTGCGCAGCCACTCCTGCGCGGCCGTCACGGCGGCCTGCGGGCGGACCATCCACGCCACGAAGGCGGGCCGGTGCTGCGACGCAGCCACCGCCGCCATCGCGGCCTCGTGCACACGGACATGGTCGGGGTGCCCGTAGCCGCCGCCTGGCTCGTCGAGCAGCACGAGGTCGGGCAGAACCCGGTCGATGACCGCCGTGAGCGCGGCGATCGGGCGCTCGATCGCGGTGACGCTGAGCGCGTCGGGTCCCGCATCGGCGGACGGCAGCGCCCGGACGTGCCTGGCCCCCTCATCCCAACGCATGCCGGAGTCGAGGAGGCGAGCACCGCCGTCGACGGCATCCAGGAACAGATGGTCGCTGATGCCGAGCGCGGTGAGCGCACGCTCGAGCTCCCCCACCCGGAACGCGGCCAACTCGGCCGGGTTCTCGGTGAGGTGCGCGAGGTCGGCGCCGATCATCTCGCCCCGCTCACCACGGGTGCAGGTGACGACCGTGACGTCGCAGCGGCTCGCGAACGCGGCGACCAGCCCGCCTGCGGTGAGGGTCTCGTCGTCGGGGTGCGCCGCGACCACGAGCACGCGGCGGATCTCGGCCTCAGGCGCCGCCTCCCCGGCCGCGACCCCCTCAGCCGCCGGGGCTGGGCCGGCGGTCGGGGGGAGCTGGGAGGGGGTCGCCATGGTCAGGCGCGGCGGGCGCGGGAGGCCGCCTTGGAGCGCTCGTTGCCGTCGAGGATGACCTTGCGGATGCGCACCGACTCGGGCGTGACTTCCACACACTCGTCGTCGCGCGCGAACTCCAGCGACTCCTCGAGCGTGAGCGTGCGGGGCGGTGTGAGGTTCTCGAACGACTCCGCGGTGGAGGAGCGGATGTTGTTGAGCTTCTTCTCCTTGGTGATGTTGACGTCCATGTCGTCGCCGCGCGAGTTCTCGCCCACGACCTGGCCCTCGTACACCTCGGAGGTCGGCTGGATGAAGAACGAGCCGCGCTCCTGCAGGGCGAGCATCGCGAACGGGGTGGCCGAACCGGCGCGGTCGGCCACGAGCGAGCCCGTGGTGCGGAACTCGATGGAGCCGGCCCACGGCTCGTATCCCTCGGAGATCGAGGACGCGATCCCGGTACCGCGGGTGTCGGTGAGGAACCGGGTGCGGAACCCGATGAGGCCACGCGAGGGCACCAGGAACTCCATCCGGACCCATCCGGTGCCGTGGTTGCTCATGGTCTCCATGCGGCCGCGGCGCTGCGCGAGCAGCTGGGTGACCGCGCCGAGGTGCTCCTCGGGCACGTCGATCGTCATGCGCTCGACCGGCTCGTGCAGCTTGCCGTCGACCTCGCGCGTGACGACCTGCGGCTTGCCGACCGTGAGCTCGAACCCCTCCCGACGCATCTGCTCGACGAGGATCGCGAGCGCGAGCTCGCCGCGGCCCTGCACCTCCCAGGCGTCCGGCCGCTCGGTGGGCAGCACCTTGAGCGAGACGTTGCCGATCAGCTCGCGGTCGAGCCGGTCCTTGACCTGCCGCGCCGTGACCTTCGCACCCTTGACGCGGCCCGCCAGGGGCGAGGTGTTGATGCCGATCGTCATCGAGATCGCCGGGTCGTCGACCGTGATCAGCGGGAGCGGTCGTGGGTCGTTCGGGTCGGTGAGCGACTCGCCGATCGTGATGTCCTCGATGCCCGCGACGGCGACGATGTCACCCGGTCCCGCCTCCTCGGTCGGGACCCGGTCGAGTGCCTCGGTGCGGAGCAGCTCGGTCACCTTGACGTTCGTGGTGGTGCCGTCGCGGCGCGCCCACGCGACCACCTGACCCTTGCGCAGGGTGCCGTTGAAGACGCGGAGCAGCGCGAGCCGACCCAGGAAGGGCGAGGCGTCGAGGTTGGTGACATGCGCCTGCAGAGGCGCGCCGTCGTCGTAGGTGGGCGCCGGGATCCGCTCAAGGATCGTCGAGAACAAGGGCTCGAGGTCCGGGGAGTCCGGCAGGTCGCCGTCGGCGGGCTGGGTGAGCGATGCGCGACCGGCGCGTGCGGAGGCGTAGATCACCGGCAGGTCGAGGACCGCATCGAGGTCGAGCTCCTCACCGCCGGGCTCCTCGGCCAGGTCGGAAGCGAGCCCCAGCAACAGGTCGGTGGTCTCGGCGACCACCTCGCTGATGCGCGCGTCGGCGCGGTCCACCTTGTTGACCACGAGCACCACGGGCAG
Source organism: Pseudactinotalea sp. (assembly GCF_048594945.1). NCBI lineage: Bacteria > Bacillati > Actinomycetota > Actinomycetes > Micrococcales > Cellulomonadaceae > Pseudactinotalea > Pseudactinotalea sp. Next base: position 17,980 of record NZ_JBMDXJ010000250.1, read on the forward strand.
CCGTGCCGCCAGCGCCTTGCGGAGCACGAAGCGCGTCTGCGGCAGCGGACCCTCGGAGGAGTCCACCAGCAGCACCACGCCGTCGACCATCGACAGACCGCGCTCGACCTCGCCGCCGAAGTCCGCGTGGCCACGGGTGTCGATCACGTTGATCGTCACGCCCTCCGGGTGGCCGGCGGCAGCTGCAGCCGGCCCGGAGTATGCCACCGCGGTGTTATTCGCGAGGATCGTGATGCCCTTCTCACGCTCCAGATCCCCGGAGTCCATCGCACGCTCGGCCACGTCGGCGTGGTCACCGAACGCACCGGACTGCCACAGCATCGCGTCCACCAACGTGGTCTTGCCATGGTCGACGTGCGCGACGATCGCGACGTTGCGCAGGTCGGTCCGCGAGCTCACGCGCGGCCCTCACCGGGCTCGTCGGAGCGGCGTGAGGGCACCGCGGTGCTCCGTGAGATCGTCATGCGTGTCCTTTGTCGGGCAGGGGTCGTCGGCACGGGGCGCGGTTCGGCCCCGACCAGCTCCGGCTGCGGCAGCCGGGTGCGGCGGCGGCCGCGCCGGCACCTCGTGGATGGCTCCACGAGGACGCAGCGCAGCAGCTCATGCACGGGAGCGCAACGGTTCGAGCTGATCTGTACGTCCTTAGGATCCCACGGTCCTGCCGCGCTGGCGAAATCGTGGCCCGTGGTACCGGTGGCCGACCGCCCGGCGTGCCGGCTCAGATACCCGACGGCCCTCGATCGGAGTTCGGGCGGTCGTCGGCGTCGGCACGGTGGCTGTCTGCTTCCAGGTCCTCCTCGAGGGCGAGCTCGGCCGCCGCAGCCTCGAGCAGAGCGTCTCGCCGCTCACGCCGGATCTTCTGCTCACCCGGGTCGGGCACCGGCACGGCCGCGATCAGACGCTGCGTGTACGGGTCCTTGGGGCTCTGCACCACCTGCGCGGCCGAACCCAGCTCCACGAGCTTGCCGTGGTGCATCACCGCCACCCGGCTCGAGACCATCTCGACGACCGCCAGGTCGTGGCTGATGAACAGACAGGCGAACCCGTGCTCACGCTGCAGCTCCTGGAAGAGCTCCAGCACACGCGCCTGCACCGACACGTCGAGCGCCGATGTGGGCTCGTCGGCGACCAGCAGCTTCGGCTCGAGGCTCAGGGCGCGGGCGATCCCCACGCGCTGCCGCTGACCACCCGAGAGCTCGTGCGGGTAGCGGTTGCGCATCGAGCGCGGCAGCTCGACCTGATCGAGCAGCGCCTCGACGCGCTTGCTCAGCTCCGGCCCCTTGATCCTGGTGTGCAGCATCAGCGGCTCACCGATCGACTCCCCGATCGGGAGGCGCGGGTTGAGCGAGCTGCCCGGGTCCTGGAACACGATGCCGATCTGCTTGCGCAGCGGCTTCAGGTCGCGCGGCTTGGCGCCAACCATGTTGAAGCCGGCGATGTCGAGCTTGCCGCCGGTCACCGGAAGGAGGCCGACGACGGCCCTCCCGATGGTCGTCTTGCCCGAGCCGGACTCGCCCACCAGACCGACGACCTCACCGGCGTTGATGCTCAGCGTCACGCCGTCGACCGCTCGGAACGCAGGCGCGCGGCCACGCTTCGGGTACTCGATGATCAGGTCTTCGGCGACCATCACCGGCTCGCCCATCGGGGTCTCGCCGCCGTGCTCACGCTCGTGCTCGGAGATCTCGACCGTGCTGTGGGCACCGAGGTGCGGCACCGCAGCCAGCAGCTGCTTGGTGTACTCATGCTTCGGGTGGGCGAAGATCTGCTCGACATCGCCGCTCTCGACGATCTGACCGCGGCGCATCACCACGATCCGGTCAGCCATGTCCGCGACCACACCCATGTCGTGGGTGATCAGCACGATGCCGGAGTTGAACTCGGTGCGCAGATCCCGCATCAGCTTGAGGATCTCCGCCTGCACCGTCACGTCGAGCGCGGTGGTGGGCTCGTCGGCCACCAGCAGCGTCGGGTCGTTGGCGAGGGACTGCGCGATCATGGCGCGCTGGCGCTGGCCGCCCGAGAGCTGGTGCGGGTAGTAGTTGACCCGGATCTCCGGGTCCGGCAGCTCCACGAGGGTGAGCAGCTCGATGGCCCGCGCCCTCGCCTCCGCCGGGCCCATGTTCTGGTGCACGCGCAGCGTCTCGATGATCTGGAAGCCGACCGTGTACACCGGGTTCAGCGCGGTCATCGGCTCCTGGAAGATCACCGAGATGTCCTTGCCGCGCACCCGGCGCAGCTTGGACTGGCTCATCCCGATCAGCTCTTGCCCGCCGAGCGTCGCACTTCCGCTGGCGCGCCCGTTGGGCGGTAGCAGACCGAGCAGCGACATCGACGACTGCGTCTTCCCCGAGCCGGACTCACCCACGATCGCGACGACCTCGCCGGGGTGCACGTCGTAGCTGACGTCCACCGCCGCCGGGAGCCATTCGCCGTCGACGAAGAAGTCGACATCGAGGTTGCGCACCGACAGGATCGGCTCCACGGCGTCCGCGGAGCTCGGCGATTCCGTGGTCTGCGTCATGCTTCTCGCCCCTTCGTCAGGCTCTGCGATGATGGCCAGGTGCCGACCGAGCCGGGATCCGTGGAGACGTACAGGACCGCCTTCTCGCGCGTGATCGCCGTGCTCGTCGCGGCTGTGTGCGCGATCGGCCTGGTGATGACCGCGGTCGCGGACCTGTCGGCGACCGCCCGCGGCGGCTGGCCGTTCGTGGTCGTCGGCGCCGGCGCGTGGGCCTTGTTCTGGCGCCCGTACGTCGAGCTCAACGACGCCGAGGCCGTGCTCGTCAACGTCTTCCGGACCATCCGGATGCCCTGGGTGCGGGTCACGGCGATCGACTCTCGATGGTCGTTCACGGTGCACACCGACGAGCGCCGGTACTCGGCATGGGCCGTGCCCGGAGCGAGCGGCATGGGTACCCGGGCGCGCATGATGCGCAACCGCGGCGCGGCGGGTGAATCGAACACGGACGGCAACAACGCCGCAGCGGTCGCACTGGCCGCTGCGGAGCGGATGCAGCAGCTGCGCGACGCCGGCCACCTGGGAGCACCGCGCTCGGACATCCCGGTCACAACGACGTGGAACGTGCCGGTGCTCGCGGTGGCCGCCGTCGTGGCGGTGTTCACGGCGGCCGGGGTGCTGCTCTGACGGATCGCCGTCACGAGTCACTCACCGGCTGGTTGGTGGCTGCACGACGCGCGGCGCGCGCCATCTTTCGCTCGGAGGGGATGCGCTTCTGACGTGGGTCGAACGCATCCCGTAGCCCATCTCCGATGAAGTTCACGCTGAGCGCGATCGCGACGATGAACAGACCGGGCCACCAGAACAGCCAGGGCCGGGTGGAGAACGCCGACTGGTACTCCGAGATGAGGTACCCCAGTGACACGTTCGGGAACGTGATGCCGAATCCGAGGTAGGACAGTCCGGTCTCCAGGAGCACCGCCGTGGAGAGCAGCAGCGTGGTGTTGACGATGATCACGCCCATGGCGTTGGGGATCATGTGCTTGAAGATGATGCGGGTGTTCGACGCTCCTGCCACGCGTGCCGCATCCACGAACTCACGCTCACGCAGCGAGAAGAACTCGCTCCGGACGAGTCGCGCGAGCCCGGGCCACACGACGAGGCCGAGCACCAGTGCGAGCGGCACCGGGTCGGCGCCGCCGAACTGCTTGCCGAGGACAGCGCCCAGAACCACGGTCGGCAGGATGATGATGAAGTCGGTGATGCGCATCAAGATCTGGTCCGGGACACCGCGGAAGAAGCCCGCGACGGCACCGACGAGCAGCCCGACAGCAGTGGCCACCCCACCGAGGAGCAGCATCACGAGAACCGACGTCTGCACGCCCTGCATCGTCATGGCGAACATGTCACGCCCGAGCACGTCCTGACCGAACGGGTGCTCGCCGATCGCGAACCCGGTACCGCCGAGCCACGTGGGCATGGTGAGCGTGGGCATGCCGCCGTTGACGATGGCGTAGCGGGTGACCGGCTCCTTGCTCCACCAGCCGCCGATCGGGCCGAGCCCGATCGAGGTGTAGCCGACGAGCACGATCAGGCCGAAGACGGCGAGACCGATGACCGCTCCCCGGTGGCGGAAGAATCGACGACGGACGATCTGGCCTTGCGAGAGCCCTTCCGTCTCGCGCAGCTCGATCGCGTTCTCAGCGAGCTCCGCTGCGCCGACGGGCTCGGCGTCCCGAGGACTCTGGTCACTCATGCGAGTTCCTCCAGGTGAGTCGTGGCGTTCCTCATGGTCGCGTTGCTCATGCGTCCACCCGGATTCTGGGGTCGAGCACCGCGTAGATGAGGTCGGCGACCATGTTCGCGACGATCGCCAGCGCGGCGACGATGATCAGGTACGCCATCACGGGTTCGATGTCGTTCATGTCGAGGTTGGTGAGGAACATCGCGCCCATGCCGGGGCGGTTGAAGATCCGCTCGGTGATCAGCGCACCGCCGAGCATCGTGATGATGTCCACGGGCACGATCGTGGCGAGCGGGATCAGGGTGTTGCGGAAAGCGTGACGCATGATCACGGTGCGTTCGTTGAGCCCCTTGGCGCGTGCCGTGCGGATGTAGTCCTGATTCATCGTCTCCAACATCGTGGCCCGCGAGTAGCGCGTGTAGCCGGCGAAGGAGATCAGCAGCAGCACGAGGGTCGGGAGCACCAGGTGCGAGTAGGTGTCGAGCGCCCCGATCCAGAAGTTGCCGCCGAGGTTCGGGGTCCGGTCACCGGTGGTCGCGATCGGGCGACCGCTCAGCGCTCCGAAGTACGTGGGCCATGCCTGCAGCAGCCGGTCGATGGTCACATAGACGGCGAGGAACACCGCCAGGATGGCCGCGGTTCGCGCGGACTGCCCCTTGTCCGGGCCGCCCCAGGCCAGTCCGACCGCGGCGCCGACGGCCGCAGCAACCACGGCGAACACCAGCAGCAGGCCCCAGTTCATCACCGGCGTGAGGAACGACCAGCCGCCGCCGAAGTTCAGGTAGGCGTAGATGATCAGGCCCACGGCGACCGTCGACATCGACGCTCCGAGTGCCCGGCGGTTGCGCAGCCCGGTGGAGACCGCAGTCACAGCCAGCGCCGTGGCCACGCCCAGCACGAGCTGCAGCACGATGTTGATGTGTGGTCGCAGCCACCAGTTGGACAGCTGCAGGTAGAGGAACACCCCCGAGGTGGCCGCGGTCGCCGCGACGAACACCGTGATGCGGCGGCGCAGGTCGCCGCCGATCGCCAGCATCCAGATCACACCGGCGAGGGCACCGATCCCGATGATCACGGGGATCGCGAGCGTGGGATCGCGGAGGAAGTCGTTGTAGCCGATGGCGCCCCACTGCTTGAGAAGCACTGCCACCCAGAAAGACGGAAGCGAGAACAGCAGGAACGAAACGAACGTGATCAGGTAGTCGAAGGAGGTGTACTGGCGCAGCGCGCTGACGATACCGACGGCGACGCCGAGCAGGATGGCGATGATCGTCGACATCGTGAGGAGCTGGATCGTCGAGATGACCGCGCCGGAGAGCATGTCCCCGACGGCCCGCCCGGTGTTCCACGAGGACCCGAGGTCGCCCGTGACGAACGCGCCCAGCCAGGAGATGTAGCGACTGATGACCGAGTCGTCGAGCCTCAGCAGCTCGATGCGCTGCTCGATCAGCATTGGTGTGTCGACGCCGGGGCGGGTCCGCAAGTCTTCGAGCGGATCGATCACGGCAGCGACCATCACGTAATACAGAAAGCTCGCGACGAGCATGATGGCCAGGCCGGACAGGACGCGGCGAATCAAGAACCTGAGCATGCACAACCTCGTGGACTGGGCGGTGGTGGCCGAGACGTTACTCGCTCGGCACCGCAGATGTGGGTGGACGCGGCGAAAAAGCGGACAGGGGTGCCGGTGGATTCACCGGCACCCCTGCCACGGGTGCAGACGGGGTCTAGCCCTCCGCGTCGTCCTCGGTCATCTCCTCCGAGGTGGGCTCGCCGGCGGTCTCACCGGTGGTGTCCCACTCCCAGAAGTTCCAGAACACCGTCGGGCTCAGCTGGATCGGGTTGATCCCCGTGACCGTGTTGCGGTGCACGTCGATCGCCGGGTGCTGGTAGATCGGCAGGCCGAACGCGTCCTGAACCAGGATCTCCTCGACCTGGCCCTGCAGGTCGCCCTGCGCGGCCGGGTCGACCGTCACGGCGATCTCGTCCAGCAGACCGTTGACCGTGTCGTCGCTGAATCCGTAGAAGTTGTTGATCGCGTCGGTACGGAAGTTCGCGTCCGAGTTGGTCTGCGAGGTGTTGGTCGACTGCCAGCCGAAGATCGCCGCGTCGTAGACGGACGTGTCCTCGAGCAGCGAGCCCCACTCCGCGTCGGAGGCGTCAACGATGTTGAACAGACCCGATGCGGAGTACGCGTCGGTGACCAGCTGCAGCTGGTCCTGGCGGCGCGTGTTGAGCGAGTCGGTCAGCAGACGGACGTCGATCGGCGTGGTGACACCGGCCTCCTCGATCAGCTGCGTGGCGCGGTCGACCGACTCCTGCGGGACGTCGGCCGGGTAGGCCGCCTCGATGCCGCTCGCGGTGACGACCGAGTCGTACAGCGGCGAGCCCGGCACCTGGGTGAAGGACTGACGCACCACGGCCTCAGGGTTGAGCGGGGTGACCAGCGTGTCCACGATGTCCTGACGCGGGAACAGCAGCAGGAAGGCTTCGCGCACGGCCCGTGCGGTCTCGGCGTCGTCGTCGTAGGTGGCGGGGTCGAACGGGCCACCGTTGTTCTGCGCCATGTCGACGTGCTCGTAGGTCGCACCCTCACCGGTGATGATGGTGTAGTCGTCACCGAGGGCCTCGGCGGCGAGCAGGATGTCGGTCGTGGCCTGCGGCTCGATGACGTCGACCTCGCCGTTCTCCAGCGCCTGCAGCGCTGCCATCGGGTCGCCGTTGTAGCGGATGGTCACGCGGTCGACCTTGGGCTGCAGGTCGCCCGTGTAGTTCTCGTTGCGCTCGAGGGTGACGTACTGGTCACGCACGAAGTCCGTGAGCAGGAAGGCGCCGTTGGAGAGGTACAGGTTCGGGTCGTCCGGGAGCGTGTCGCCGAACTGGAACCCTTCGTTCCAGAACCGCGAGATCTCCGAGAGTGCCTCACGGTCGTCGTTGTTGATCGCGTCGATGAGGGCCTGCTTGGCCTCCGCCGGGTCCTCGATGTCGAGAGCGTTCATCGCCACCACGTGCGCGGGGACGCCGACGCTCGGGAACGCCAGCTCCCAGTCCGCGAACGGCCGGTCGTAGACGTAGGTGATCGTCTTGTTGTCCTCGCTGATCTGCGGGGTCGGCTCGACGTACGCAGCGAGCGCGGAGGTGCCGTTGAAGTAGACGTTGTCGTAGACCTCGTCCTCGTTGACGATGTTGCCGTCTTCGTCGGTCTCGATCTCATCGTCGGTGATCGTGTTGAGGTGACCGCTCGCGGCGGCCCAGCCGAGCAGCATGTCGGCGGCGTCCACGGGCGTTCCGTCGGACCAGTTGACGCCGTCGTTGAACGTGAACTCGACCGTGAGCGGGTCATCGCTGACGAGCTCGTAGGTGCCGAAGGACTCGTCGGGGGTGATCTCGAGGTTCTCGTTGAAGTAGTTGAACCCGGAGTTCATCAGGTAGAGCACGATGGAGTTGGCCGTCGCGTTACCGGTCTGCGAGTTGCCGTTGTACTCGTAGAACGACTGGTTCCAGTTCAGCGTGATCGACGAGAGGTCACCCAGGCCCTCTCCATCGCCGTTGCCGTCCCCGTCCGTGTCACCTGGTTGGCATGCAGCGAGCGCAAGCGCGGCCGCTGTCACCGCCGCCCCTACCGTGACTAGTCGCCTGGTCTTCAAAGTTCCTCCTAGGAACGTGATGGTTGGTCCCCGCCGCCGGATCGTTCGGGCCGGGGTTTCCCCCATGGACGGCACACACAGGTGCCTGGGATACGGGGCAGCATAGGCACCCACACGATACGCGGTGTCGTCTCTCTAGGTGAGATCGCCTGCATCGTTACCGAGTTGAGACCCGATCGCCACGCCCGCAACCTGGACGTAACCTAGCGAGTACACAGTCGGGTCTCAGCCCGGCAACGACTTGACCAGCCGCTCGTCGGACTCGGTCGCCACGTGCGGGCCCTCGTGGTCGACGTAGGTGTAGGTCGTCGTGCTGATCTCACCGGTGCCCACGTAGCCCAGCCGCTCGTAGAGTCGCCTGGCCCGCGAGTTGTCGAGCCCCACGCCGATGCTCAACCGCCCCGTTCCGAGGTGGCGCTCCGCCGCCCGCACGATCGAGGTCCCCACGCCCTGACCACGGCTTTCCGGATCGACCTGGAGATGGCGCAGCTCGGGGTTCGCGCCCAGCATGAGCTCGCCATGCCCCACGACGACGCCGCTCGCCACCGCGAGCAGGTAGACCGACTCGCCGCGCTGCTGCCGCGCGAACAACCGGACGGCGATGTCCGCGCCGGGCGGCTCGGCCGCCGTCAGGCCGGGGAGGTCGCTGGGCGTGCACGGGCGAATCTCGAGATCGCGCTGGTCTCCTGGTTCCGACACCTGGCCAGCATGCCGCAGTCGCACACCCGCTGCGCCACACTCGGACGGTGGACGACCTTGAGGTACCGCCGGGGCCCGGGGCTCCGCGTGGCCTGACACTGCCGGCCACCGAGCTCCTCGAACAGTTCTCTCGCTCGTCCGGCCCCGGTGGGCAGGGCGTCAACACGGCCGACTCCCGGGTTCAGCTCAGCATCGATCTGGGGACGACGACGGCGCTCACCGAGATGCAACGAGCGCGCGTTCTGCAGCGGTTGGCTCCGCGGCTCGCGGGCACGGTTCTGATCGTCAGTGCCGAAGAGCACCGCTCCCAGCGACGTAACCGTGCGGCGGCGCGGATTCGGCTCGCCGAGATCCTGCGCGAGGCGCTGGTCCCGCCGGTGCCCCGCAAGGCGACCCGACCGACCAAGGGTTCGCTCCGCCGTCGGGCAGAAGCCAAACAACGGCGCTCGGCGATCAAGCGGGATCGCCGGCGCCCTGATCACCCATGACCCGAGCCTGTCCGCGAGCGGGCTCCTCCCGGAGCCCGAACCGGCGGAAGACCGGGACGAGTGCTGCCGGCGCCCACCAGTTGGCATCGCCGGCCAGGCGCATGACGGCCGGGACGAGGATGCCGCGGATGAGGGTCGCGTCGACGAGGATCGCGACCGCCACACCGATCCCGATCATCTGCAGATACATGACCGAGCCGGTGGCGTAGACCGCGAACGAGACCGCGAGGGTGAGCGCGGCGGCGGTGATGAGCGGCGCACTGCGCTGCAGCCCGGTGAGCACGGAGCGCCGGTTGTCGGCGCTGCGTTCGTACTCCTCCCGGATCCGGGACACCATGAACACCTCGTAGTCCATCGAGAGCCCGTAGACCACGCAGAACATGAGGATCGGGAAGGCTGGGTCGAGGCTGCCCACCGGCGTGAAGCCGATCAGATCGGCGAGGAAGCCGTTCTGGAACACCATGGTCAGCACCCCGAACATGACGCCGACGCTCAGCAGGTTGAGCACGGTGGCCTTGAGCGGAATGAGCACGCTCCCGGTGAGCAGGAACAACAAGATGAACGTGACGGCCAGGATGAGCCCGGCGATCAGCGGCAGCCGCTCGAGGAGGGCGTCGCGGAAGTCGGCGAGCTGCGCGGGGTAGCCGCCCACGAGCGTGCCCTCGAACGGGCTGTCGAGTGCGCGAATGTCGGCGACGAGTCGGGAGCCGCCGGCACCCTCGAGCGCGTCCCGACTGGGCACGGCCTCGAACCTCATCAGGTCACCGGAGGCGAGCCGGTCGTCGCCCTCGGCGATCCGGGCGCCGTCGGCGTAGATGCCGACGGGCGAGTTCACCTGGACGATCCCGTCGATGTCCGACAGGTGGGCGGCGTACTGACCCACCTCCTCGTCGGCGGGTGAGGCGCCGCCGGTCTCGATGACCTGGATCGCGTCGTTGGCTTCAGCCGTGAAATCGGTGCGGAGGTGGTCGTAGGCGTCCCGCACGGAGGAACCTTGGGCGAGCACACGGTCGTCGGGGACCCCGATCTGCAGGCCGAGTGCGGGCGAGGCCAGGGCGAGAAGCACGACGACGGCGGCACCGCCCCAGAGCACGGGTCGCCTCATGACTCGGTCCCCGAGTCGGTACCACCGGCCCTGCTCCACCGGCCTCGAAGGCGGCACAGCGGAGCCGCGGCGAGCCATGCGTTCGCCGATCACCGCGAGCGCGGCGGGCAGGATCACCAGCGCGCCGACGGCCGCCGTGACGACCGTGAGCACGCCTGCGTAGGCGAAGGAGCGCAGGAACGCAAACGGCAGTGCCAGCAGCACGGCGACCGAGGCTGCCACGGTCAGCCCGCTGAACAAGACGGTGCGGCCGGCCGTGTTGAGTGTCTCGCGGAGCGCGAGCTGCACGGTGGCGCCGTTGCCGAGCGCCTCGCGGAATCGTGAGATGACGAACAGGCTGTAGTCGACGCCGAGCCCGATGCCCATGACGAGAACGATGTTCGAGGCGAAGCTGGCGATCTCGACGACGGCGGTGAGGGCGCGCAGCCCGGCCAGGGTCGCGATCACGGAGAACAGCCCGACGCCGAGCGTCAGCAGCGCCGAGCTCATCCGCCGATAGATGATCACCAGTAGCGCGAGCATGAGCGGGATGATGATCAGCTCGGCGCGGACGAAGTCCTCGGTGGCCTGCGCACTGATCTGCGTGGACGCGGCCTCGGAGCCCGCCACCTGCACGGTGATCGCTGCATCCGCGCGCGTGTAGGCGGGGATGTACTCGGCGATGGCTGCGCGCGCCTCGGTCGCGTCGCCGGTGACGTGCGCGAGCACGAGCGCCGAGGCGCCGTCCTCGCTGCGGAGCGTCGCGTCGCGCTCGAGCGACCAGTACGACCACACCTCACCCACGGCATCCTCCTGGGCGAGCTCGTGGGCGACGGCGGTCGCCGCCGCCGCGACGGCGGGTTCGTCCACGTCACCACCTGTGGCGGAGACGAGAAGGATCAGGTTGGCGTTACCGGTGGCGAACTCCTCGCGCAGGACCTGCTGCGCCGCCACCGATTCGCTGCCGGCGGCCTCCCATCGGTTGAGCACGAAGGACGAGAGTGCTCCTGCCGCGACGGCGATGAGCCCGGCGAGCACCACGAGCGAGGCGATCAGCACGGGCCACCGCCGGCGATAGCTGAGCGCGCCGAGGCGTTCGAGTGCGGTCGTTGGGGGCGGGGCGTCGGTCACGATGCTTCTCCGAGGGACGTGCGCGGGAGGCGCTGCTAGCCTGATGCGAGCAGATGCTCACATTTAGAAGATACGAGTGAATGCTCGCATTTGTCCAGCGGTGGAAGGGAGGAGACGTGACCGGCGAGTCCGCACGCTCCGAGAAAGCGCGGGCGCAGCCGCGCCGCCAGGCCCGAGGTCAGCAGCGGATCGAGCAGATCCTTCATGCTGCCGCCGCGGTGTTCGCCGAGCGCGGTTACGACGCAGCCACGACCAACGCCATCGCGGCACACGCCGGCATCTCGCCCGGCTCGCTGTACCAGTTCTTCACGAACAAGGACGACATCGCCCGGGCTCTCGCCGACCACTATGCGGGCCAGCTCACCGCCCTGCGCGCCGAGGCCTTCACGTTGGACCGAGCAGCGAAGGCCAGCCTCGAGGACCTCGTGGACGCGGTTCTGGGTCCGCTGATGGCGTTCAACCTCGCCCACCCGGGATTCAAGGCCATCTTCGCCCGCACGGACATGCCCGCCGGCCTCCGCGAGGCCGTCGCTCCCGTGCAGACCACCATCCATGAGCGGGTCGTCGATCTCCTCGGGCTCGTCATGCCCGACCGCCCACACGGTGAGCTGGTGCGCACAGCGACCGTCGCGATCCAGATCGTGCGCGGCATGACGCCGCTGATCACCGACGCGAGCGGACCGGAGCGCGACGCTCTCAGCGCCGAGCTACGCACGGTGCTGATCAGCTACCTACGCAGCCGGGCCGCAGACGTGCCACGTGGACAGCATCCCGCCGGGACCTGATCACGCGAGCGATTCCTGGAACGCGGTTCGATCGATCGAGGCACACACGCACCGGCGTTGTCTCCTGGGCACAGACCCAGTACCGTGAGGCCAGCGCGACCGAGGCGCACCTGGAGAGTCCGGAAAGGGCCATGCCCACTCGTTCATCGACCATGGATGAGCTCGAGAACCTCAGGAAACGCGCCAAACTCTTGGTACGCCAGCACCGAGCCGGCCTGTACCCGGTCGCCGCACGCCTACGTCAGGCACTGCCGCGGTTCGCGGGTCTCGACGATCGCGACGTGCTCGCGGCGGACCTCGCTCTGCACGAAGCGCAGGAGGTCCTCGCGTCTGAGCTCGGGTTCACCTCGTGGTCCGAACTGAAGGAGAACCCACCGATGTCTGTCACCGACACCTCCGCGCCGCAGCTTCAGCGAGCGAACGCGCAGATCTTCGTCACCGACTTCGCGCGAGCGCTGACGTTCTACGGCACCACTCTCGGATTCGAGACCGTGTTCACCTACGGTGAGCCCGCGTTCTACGGCGAGATCCGCCGCGGCGATGCCAGCGTGAACCTGCGCCATGTCGACACCTCACCGTTCCATGCCGATGTACGCGATCGGGAGCAGCTGCTGGCGGCGTACGTGACGACAACGAACGCCAAGGAGCTCTTCCTCGAGTTTCAGGCTGCGAGGGTCGAGTTCCAGGAGCGGCTGCAGGTGAAGCCGTGGGGAGCCAACGAGTTCGTGGTCCGCGATCCCGACGGCAATCTCATTCTGTTCGGGACGCCGGCGCCCGCGGTGATATCCGACCGCCAGTGACCGGGAGCCGCCGGAGCCCGAGCACCGAACCAGCGAGCCGGCCGTCACAGAGGACGCGCAAGTGGCGTAGCAGGCGTCGGATCTATCACCCGCGCGCGGCGCCGCCTGTTGTCAGGCTGGATCGAGGTCTGCTCGACGCCCGCCACCCATGGCAACATCGCGCTACTTCTTGCTCGTCAGTCCGGTACGAAACTCCGCCGGGGCGCCGTCGCGGTTCTCGACATCATCGACACAGGACTGGATCAGATCCAGTTCCTCCCTTTGACCCTCGGCGGCCCGGCCGCTCCATCGGCGGCCATCAGCACTCACTGCGGCGAAGAGATTGAAGCCCGGCCCCTGCCCGCCGTGTCCGACGACCGTCACCGGCTGCCCCTTGGTCATAACCCC
>NZ_JBMDXJ010000251.1:0-1784 GCF_048594945.1 Pseudactinotalea sp.
TGCTCTGGGTCCGCTTTGGCGCGGTCTGGGTCGGTGTCATCTCCTCGTCCTCGGGTCGTGGGGTGGGCGGGGGTCGCTCGTGCCCGCGCCCACGCGTCCTCAGCCTGCGTTCGCCGCGAACCAGTCGTCCATGGCACTGGAGACGGTGCTCGCCGCCGTGCCGCCCATCAGAGCCTGCGTCTGCGTGTTGAGTTCCTCCGCGTACCCGTCGGGGAGCCGCCGCTCGCCGAAGCCACCACCGGTCGGGGTGTAGGCCGAAGCCGGGGTCTCGGAGACGATCTGGAACAGTTCGTCACCGAGTGCGGTGGTCTCGTAGGCGTAGCCGTCACGGAAGTTGCCGTCCACGATCAGCTGGTCGATCACGGCGGTCTCGTCGGTGGTCAAGAACTCCAGCAGCAGTGCCGCCTCGTCGATGTGGTCGCTGCCGTTCAGGATGCTGTACGGGCTCGCCAGGTTGGCACCCATCGCGGGGTCGCTGACACCATCGAGCGCTGGAGCGCGGAAGACTCCGATATCAGCCGGATCAGCGGCGGCGGCCTCGGTGCCGGCGAACCAGCTGCCCATCGGGTAGATCGCGCTCTCGCCGGCGAGGAATGCCTGCTCCGCGTCGGGGTACTGGATGCCGAGTGCCTCGGTGGGCACGTAGCCGGCGGCGACCCAGTCGGCGTAGCGCTCGATGAACGGGCCGTAGCTGTCGCTGAAGGTGACCGCGCCGGATGACATGTTGGCGAACCAGTCGAGGTCCTGCGCCACGACCGTCGGCAGTGCCAGCGCCTGGAGCGCATGGCTGCTCATCCAGTCACCCCCGGTCTGGATCGGGGTCCAGCCCGCCGCGGAGAGCGCTGCGAGGGCGTCGTCGAGCTCCTCCACGGTGGCCGGTGGCTCGGCGATGCCAGCCTCCGCGAACGCGGTCTTGTTGTAGAACAGCAGGCTCTGCAGCTGCACCCCGATACCGGCCGTGTAGTACTTGCCGTCGATCGTGTACTGCTCGGCCAGCGGCGCGCTGGTCGCCCACTCGTAGGCGGACAGGTCCACCAGCTCGGGCGCCAGGTCTGGCGTGGGCCCCTGCGACTGGACGATGTCCGGCGCGTCGCCCGCGGCGAGCAGTCGCGGCAGCGCCGCAGCCACGCCCTCGGCGCCCGGGTTCTGGATGACGACGTCGATGCCGGGGTTGGCATCCTCGAACGGCGCCACCAGATCGTTCCAGAACTCCTCGGTCAGGTTGGGCGTCACGTTGACGAGCATGGTCACCTCGGACGTCGCGTCGTCGCCACCACCCGAGCCTCCGGCAGCGTTGGAGCAGCCTGCCAGTGCCATGGCGGCAACGCCCATGACGGCCAGGGCTGCGCGGATTTTGATCATCATCGATCCTCTCGATACGGATGCCTCGTTCAGCAGGCCCGACAATAATCGATAATCGCTCAGCGCGCCACCCGCGCAGGCTCGTTCCCGCGGCCAGGACACGCAGAAACCGCCCGCGAGCCGAGGCTCAGCGGGCGGTTCGAGTGATGGCGTGCGGTTCTACCAGGGCACGGCGACCGCGATGTTGACCACGGTCAGCCCGGCGATCGCACCGAGATACCCGGTGGTGACGCTCTCCTGCTTGCGGCCGCGCCAGATCAGGGCCCCGACCGCGAGCGCGACGAGGAGCTTGACGGCGATCTTGATGTGGTTGACGTCAGCCTCGCCCATCTCGAGCACTCCCACGAGCAGGACGCCGGTGACCAGCGCCGTCAGGACACCGTGCCACGCGCCGACGGGAACCTCCGGCTTCTTCATCCGGG
>NZ_JBMDXJ010000252.1:0-14328 GCF_048594945.1 Pseudactinotalea sp.
CGAGAACCAGACGATCGCCGCCGCGCTGATGGCAAGGCCCGCGAGGAAGATCATCAGGATCGCGCCGACGCCGGGGGCGGCCAGGTTGATGCCGGCCAGGCCCACAGCGAGCAGGCCGATCTGGGTTCCCATCGTCTCCATCGAGTTCCCGGTGGCCTGCACGATCCCGACCGCGAGCTGGTCGGTGACTTCCAGCAGCAGAGCCGTGAGCGTGATGACCAGGAACGACCCGAGCACCGATTTCGCCTGCCCGAGTGCGGCACGGGACAGGGCGGCGGGGTCGCGGTGGATGAGCCCGGTGATGAGCTGCAAGCAGAAGAAGACGAGCATGACGAACACCGCGACGCCGAACAGGATGTTGTAGACGCCGACGTACTCGGGGCTGGTGACATCCACGAGGGTCGTGGTGTCGAAGACCTGCCAGACGGCCTCGAACAGCCAGGCGGCGGCTCCGGCCATCGCCTGACCGAGCCAGTCGAACGGGGCCGCCACCAGGGAGGCCACGCCCTCGCCCACGGCATCGCACACGTTGGAGATGACCGGGACATCGCAGATGCTCACCGCACCCACCCCCGCGACCGGCGTAGTGCTCGGGTGCTCATCACACGGCCTGCCCGACGCCCCAGAAGAAGTTGATGAGCGTCACCGCGGCACCGCAGATGATCGCCGCCCCGCACGAGACGAGGACGCCGACCTTGCCTCGGCTGGCGAGGTGCGGGTTGCTGCTGTTGGCACCGAAGCCCCAGACGATCGCCGAGATGATGAGGGCGAGGACTGAGAGGATGAGGCCGACGGTCATCACGGCGCCGACGATGATTCGCAGTTGCTCGATGCCCGGAAGGCCCGAGCTGTTGGGGTCGATGTCGATCACTTGCTGCTCCCTTGACTGGTCGAGACGGGTTCTCGACGGTCAGGTGCGCCCCGCCCCTCCGGGCGGGGATCGACAGCTCAGAGCCGGGTGCCGACGTTCAGCAGGAAGTTCATCCACGCCACCCCGGCACCGGCGAGCGCGGCGGCGCCGACCGCGACGAACAGGCCGGTGCGGGCCTTGGTCGCGGCCTGGTAGTTGCCGTTCGCGGAGCTGATCGCCCACACGATCGCGCAGACGATGAGCATGAGAACGGCGATGATGAGCACGAAGGTCAACAGCGCCCCGACGATGGCGCGCAGGTCGTCGGCGCCGCCGACGCCGCCGAAGTCGGGAAACACGTTCATAGCGCACCTCCACCGGCGGTGCAGGAGGCGAGGGTTGTGTCGCCGGCGGCGACGCCTTCGGCGCCGTGCTCGGTGAGCCACACGTCCGCGTCGACGGCGGGCTGCCCTGCCCCGCCGGGGTGGATTTCCAGATGCAGATGCGGCCCCGTTGAGTGCCCGCTTGATCCGACATCCCCGATGTGCTGACCCGCGGCGACGGTCTCGCCCACGGCGACGTGGATGCCGCTGTCCCACATGTGCGCGTAATAGGACGCGACGCGCTGCCCGCCGACCGTGTGCTCGATGATGATGAGGTTCCCGTAGCCGCCGTTCGACCCTGCGAAGGTCACGACCCCATCGCCCACGGCGAGGATCGGGGTGCCGTCTCCGGCGGCGAAGTCGCTACCGGAGTGGAAGCGTCGCTCCCCGGTGATCGGGTCATCGCGCCACCCGAACGGGCTGGTGCGCGTCGAGGTGCCCTCCGGGAGCGGGAACACCAAGCGGTGCGTCTCCGGCACCACCGGAGCCCCACCGTCCCCGCTGCCGCCGGATCGGGCGGGGCGGGTGAGTGCGGTCAGGATCGCCTCGGCGACCGGCTGATAGTTCTGATACCTGTCCGGGTACGCCGACACTTCGACCGCCTGCGCGGCCGAGCCCGGGTCCATGCTCTGCCAGCCGGGGATGTCCAGCAGGCCGCGCGGCGAGGGGTAGTTCGGCCCGGTCGGGCCGCCATAGAACGCCCTCGACTGATAACCGGAGTCCATCAGCTCGGCCACCGTGCCCCAGCCGCTCGCGGGGCGCATCTGGAACAGACCGAGACTGTCATGGTCGGCGCCATTGCCGTCGTTCGGGAAGTCACCGGACTCCGGGTAGGTGCCGGTGTTGGCGAGCATCCGAAGGCTCGACTCGGTGAGCGCGGCCATGAGCGCGATGACCACGCCGGGACGGCCGACCCCGGCGGTCTGCGAGCCGACCGTGATGATCGTCGCCGCGTGGGTGAGCTGCGTCCGGTTCAGGGTGATCGTGGTGCCGTCCTTGGTCGTCGCGGTCAGCGAGTCCGGGATCGGGCCGACCACCAGCGACCCCGATACGCACGCGGCGGACGCGGAGGGGTTCACCATCGTCGCCACGCCCAGCAGCACCGTGGCGGGGGCGAAGAACAACAGCGCGACGGCCAGGGCGGCGAGCTTCCTCATCACGGCAGGTCCGCCTTATCGGAGGGGGTTGTCGAGCTCGGACAGGCGCAGCACCTCGCACAGCCCCGGCGAGACGCCGCGGCCGGGGATCGGGCGGGCGCAGACGATGAACACCGTGAACGACACGCGCCGGGATGCCTCCACCGGCTGCGTGCCCCAGGTGCCGTCGCGGTGCCGCGTGCCGGTGATCGTGTACGCGGTCGCCCCGGCGGGTATCTGACCGGGAGCGGCCTGCTCCACGGCGGTCGCCCACGCCTCCGGGACGACTGCCTCGTCGATGGTGAGCCACTGGCGGGTCTGATACTGGCGGAGCTGCGCCCACGCCTCGGTCGAGGGCAGGTAAGAGCGCACATCGCCCACGAAGGAATCCGCCTCATCGTGCGCGGCGACATCCGCGAGCACCTGCGCGTAGTCGGCGGGGCCATAACCGGATGCGGTGTCCCAGGTGAACAGGGCCGCCGCGACGTTGCGGGCGAACGCCTCCGGCCCGCCGGTGTGCTGCACCGCGACCGGCCCCGTCCCGCGCGGCGGCCTCGGTGCGTCCGTGCTCGACGGGGCGGGGTCGGGTGCCGAGTCGTGCCCCGGCGTGGCCGGGCCGCGCAGCAGCCCGTAGATGCCGACTCCGACGAGCAGCAGCAGGGCGAGGCCGCCCGCAATCAGAGCGATCAGCAGGCGGCGACGGCGACGGTCGTTGGCGGGGTCCATTGCGTGTCCCTTCCGGCAGAGGTGATGTCGCCAGGAAGGTGCGCCCCCACCGTCCGAGACAGGTTCAGGCGGTGTGCTCGGCGCGGGACGCCCTGGCCGTGCGGGCGGCGTCCGCGAACGCGAGGGTGCCGGCGAGGGTCTGCTCGAACCGGCCCCATTGCTCCGTACTCAGCGCCGGCCCGACCACTTCGGGGTCGTAGTGCAGCCACCATCCGGTCAGGTCGTCCCAGGTGTTCAGGAACACCGTCAGCGGGTACGGCACCGGCTCGTCCGGCTCCACCGGGGGCAGCGTGCGCCGCTGAGGTTTGCGGCCCGCGGCCTTCGCGGCCTTGACGCGGGCGAGGGCGGCGTGCGCCAGCGCCTCCATCTCGACCGTCTTCGCCTCCCGCTCAGCGGAACGCACCGCGGCGGCCTCGGCGCGGGCCTGCTCCCGCAGCTCGTCCGGCTGGGTCGGATCGCCCGCGAGCTGGTCGAGC
This sequence comes from Pseudactinotalea sp., assembly GCF_048594945.1. Taxonomy (NCBI): domain Bacteria; kingdom Bacillati; phylum Actinomycetota; class Actinomycetes; order Micrococcales; family Cellulomonadaceae; genus Pseudactinotalea; species Pseudactinotalea sp. The sequence goes on from NZ_JBMDXJ010000252.1 coordinate 3,572, forward strand.
TCGGCCAGGGACAGCTCCGCGTTGACCCGCAAGTGCGAGGGGTAGACCTTCCCGCCGGCCTTGATCCGCTCGACCTCGACGGCCGCTTGCTGGCGCACGCTCTCGGGCCGGCTCTCATCGGCGGCGAGGTCTTCCAGGCGACCGATGCGCTCCAAGGTCGTGTAGGAGGCGCGGCCGGTGACCATCCGGGCCGCCTGGGCGCGGGCCTCGCCGGGGGTCGTGTCCCACGGTGCCGCCAAGTTGGCGGCACCGTCATCCTCGGCGTCGGCGCCCGCGTGGAACCGGGTTGCCTCCTGGCGGCGTGCCGCGTCCTCGGCCAATAGCACTTTCAGCTCCCGGTACAGCGCGGCGGCTTCGAGCTGGGTCAGGGGCTTGTGCAGGAGGTTGTCGTCCTGCTCGGCGAGGAGTTGCCCGAGCCGGTCGGAGACGCCGGAGCGCACCCACACGTTGACGGTCTTCCAGCCGAGCTCCTTGATCGCCGCCAGGCGCCGTGCCCCGCAGATCAGATGCCCGTCGAGGGTGATCGTGATGGGTTGCAGCAGGCCGCCCCGGCGGATCGACTCGACCAACGCGGTCAAGTCTCCGAGGTCGCGGCGGTGCCGGTGCCCGACCGTGATGGACTCCACGGTGCGCTCCAGCTCAATGTGGCCTGCCGGTGCGGTGCTCATGTCCGCTCGATCCCTGGCGCGGCAAGGCCGGCGGCGAGCACGAGGTCGTCGTCCATCAGCAGGGCGCGCAGCGGTTCACCGATCAGCAGCCGCAGTAGCACCCCGCGGCCCGCGTTCGTGTGCGCGAGCGCGGGGTCCGGGGTGCCGAGGACGATCCGCAGCAGCGCCGTCCAAGAGCTGCCTGGCAGATCGAGCAGGGCGCGGGCCTGCCGGTCGCGGCGCAGCCCCTCGAACGCCGAGGCCCGCGACGGCGCCTCGGCCAGCCGTGCGGTGACGTACTCGACGGCGGCGCGGGCAGTCTCCTGCTCCCAGCCGAGCAGACTGAACAGCGCGATCGTGTCCTCCACGGCGGAAGCAACCGTCGTCACCGGCTCCGAAGCCGGCACCGCCTCGTCGTCTTGTTCGGTGAACGGGTCGACGTGGAACGCCGGGTGATACTCGGGCAGCGGGTTCTCGCGGTCGCTGAACCGCTCCGCGTCATGGAACACCGAGTACCGGGGCCGGCGGGCTTGATGCACCGAGCACAGGAGCCCGTTGCCGCGCTCCTCACCGATGCAAGTGACCTGCACCGCCCGCGTCACCACCGCCCACGGGTCCTCCGCACGGCGGGTCGCAGCCCCGCGCATCGCCTCGAACGCAGCCGAGGCGGCCTCCCACGGGTCAAGCCCGTGCTTGCGTGCCAGAGCGGCGTACTTGTCGGCCGCGTGCCGCATCAGCGCGGCGGCCTCCGGGTCGTCCCGCCACGCGCCCCGGCCCGCGTCGTGCAGCCGGTTCAGCAGGGCGCGCAGCGCCTCCGAGTCCTCGAAACGAGCCCGCCGTTCGCGGGCGCTCATGGATCGCATACCGGCACCTCCTGAACAGAAGGTGCTCGCGCGGCGTCCAGCAGCCGTCGTCTCGGTGCTGGAGCCGCGCATGGTTACCTCACCCCAGCCCGATCCCGGAGCGCGACACCCACGAGTACCGCTCGCCGCTGCCGCGACCGAACGCGGAAGCGGGAGGCAGATGGCGGGCGCGCTCGCTCAGCCGCGCGGAGGCGTTGCTGATCCCACGGCGGCTGACCCTCACTGTCTGCCCCTGCAGGCGGCGGGAACGCCGGGCGAGCTCGGCCTGGAAGTCGATCCCGCGCCCGGCGACGCGCCCGGAGCGGTAGGCGACCAGCTCGGTCGGGCGCACCCACTCCACGCCGCGAGCCTTCTTCTTCGCCTCCTCCTCGGCCTTCGCACCCTTGCCCTTGCCGGCGAGGGAGGGGTCGCGGTGATGGCCCAGGGCTGATGCCTCGGCCTCCTCGGCTCGTGCGGCACGCGACGGCTCGGCGGCATCCTCGCGGGCGAGCGTCTGCGGTCGGATCGTGGACTCGTTCATGCGGGCTGCTCCTTCGGGCTCTCCTGCACAGCAGGTACGTCGCCTCGCGCCGCGAACCAGCGGCCCACCGTCGAGGGGGCGACAGACAGATGCCGGGCGATGGCCTTGTTCGACCAGCCCTCCTCCCGCAGCCGCGCCGCGACCAGGCGCCGCCCGGTCGGCTCCGCCACCAGCTCCTCCGCCGTCAGTTCTCCCGCCATCTGAACGGCAAGGGCTGGGGCGGGTGCGTCGGCGGCATCAGCGGGACGGGAGCGCACGAGCACGACGGTCAGATGCGTCGAGGCGAGCAGCACCAGCGGCGGCACCGCGGCGACGCAGGCCGCCAGCAGGCCGGGCACGTCGGCGTCGGCGGCGACGACGGCGTGCAGCGCGTTCGCGGTGACCGAGATGAGCGCCCCACCTGCCAGCAGCACCCACGGATACCACGCGGCGCGGTGCCCGGCGATCGCGACGACGGCGACCGTGGCGACGACGATCAGCCCGTCCACGATGATCGGCCACGCCCACGCCTGCCCCGCGTTCACCCCGGAGCGGCGGGCGAGGTCCGCCAGGGCGGTGAAGGACAGCCAGAACGCGCCGGCGGCGATCAGCACCGTCCCGGCGACAGCGGTGACCACCGCCAGCCGGCCGCCCCGCATCGTCGTTTCGGGGATCACGAGAGCACCTGACTTCTGACCCCCGCCGCCGGGCGGGGTGATGTCGCGCGCCCAGGCGCGTCGTTGACACGACGGGGCGGGGCGCTGCCGACCGCGCGGTAGGCGGATCGGATCGTCACGAACACCTCGCGCGGCGGCAGACCGATGTGCTCGGCCGCCGGCCCCAGCGTGTCCAGCGCCGACGCCGGAGACGTGCCGGCTTCCGCGAAGCGGCACGCGGCCCAGAACAGGCCACGGTTGCGTTCGCCCTCCCGGAGCGCCGCGACCCAGCCGGCCAGCCGTGTCGCGTCCGGCACCTCCGATGCGCCGCCGGGCCGGAGGGAGGCTGCCGGGCGGGGGTCGAGGAAGTCCCGCAGCGCCTTGCCGTCCACGGGACGAACGGCGGGCTCGGCGGCACGGATGAGCTCGTATCGGCCGTGCAGCTCGTCGTTGAGCTGCACGACCGAGGGCGGGACGACGATGTAGCCGCCGGTGCCTCGGAAGTCCACATGCGCTCGGGCGGCCTGCCATGAGGGCTGCGGCCGCTCGGGGTCGGCCGGGTAGTAGGCGTGCATCCCGCCCGAGGGGGTACGCACCAGCGCGGCCCATCCGGTGACGAGCCCGGCTCGGCGGGCGCGGTCGAACGCCGCGAACCCAGAGCCGGCGGCCTTCCGGTCGACATCGACCACATCCAGCCCTGTTGCGGCGCCGGTCGGGACACCGATGTTCGCGTCGGGCATCCACCGCCACCACGACCTGATCCGGCGAGGGTCCGTCGTCGCCTCATGGAACCCAGCGTGCGTCAGCGGGCTCTTACCGCCCGGCACGCAGGGAAAGACCGGTACGCCGGCGTCCGCAAGCCGTAGCGCGGCCTCGGGCAGCGGCATCCGGGTGACGGCGGTGAACAGGGCGGCGGGGTCCATCACAGACTCCTCACCGCGAGCTCGACGGTGCGCGCCGTCCGGCCCTGCTCCATCGGTGCCCGCGGGCTCCGCTCGGCGCGTGGTGACGGTGCCGCATCGCGGGTCAGACTGGGCGGGTCGCCCGCACCGGCCTGTGCGGTGTCGAGGGCGTCGAGGATCGCCGCAGCGGTCTTGCGTACCCGCTCCCCGGTGGCCTGAACGACCTCGGCGGAGTCCTTGCCCTTGACGGTCCCGGCCCAGCCGGAGACGTAGTCCACGCTGTAGGAGCTGGTGTCCATCCCGTGTGCCGCGGCGATCATCAGCGCCACCGACTCGGCCTCGACCTCACCGATCCCGCGATGCCCGGACGCCTCCGGGTTGTCCGGGCCGTGCATCTTCACATGCGCGAGCTCGTGCGCCAGAGTCTTCACCTGGGCGGCCTCGGACATGTTCACCCTGACCGCGACCGTGCGCGCCCGGTAGTCGGTCATCCCGTCCGCGCCGTCGATCATGCCCTCGTGATCGACCCGCAACACCTCGAAGCCCTCGGCCGCGATCAGCGCCGTCAGGCCCTCCCATAGCCCGGCAGGCGCCGCGCCCTCGGGCAGGCTTGGCACGGGTCGTTCGGGGATCGGGTCGCCTGTGGTCTGCGAAACATCCCACACATAGGCCGGCTTCGCGGCGATCATGCGCGAGCGCACCGCCTCGCCCGGCCGCGGCTTCTCGAAGCGGCCGAGGCGGCGCCACGAGCCGGGGTCCTGCGGCGTCGAGGACGCGAACCGTCCCGTCACCGGGGCGAAGATCGTGTAACCGGGCTGGCCCTTGGCGACCTGTCGCCCGAGAGCCTGCCATTGCTTGTAGCCGGCGACATACGACGGCTCCGGGTTCGGCACCCGGCCCTGCTCGAAAGCGTCAAGGTGCTGCACCCAGATCAGCAATGTGTTCCCGAACGAGCGCGACCGGAACCGCGCCGCGAACTCGAGCGCACGACGCCAGTCGTCGCCGGTGACCAGCCGCTCGACGGCGCCGGTCAGGTGCTCATGCAGCTCATCGAGCTTCGCGTCTCGCGCTGCTCGTGCCTCCTCGGTTGTCGCCATCGCTGACCTCCTCCCGGTGAGGGCCGTTGGCGCGTGCCGGTGGCCCTTGCGACCATGAGGTGCGCCGGGAAGATCAGAGAGACGAGACGGACGACGGACGACGCTGCGACCGACAGGCTCCACGATGAACCCGACCAGTCCTTACGGGTTACCGGACGGCGCGGGCGCAGAGCGCCAGATCGCGCCCACCGTGCCGTTACCCGGCACACGAGATAGCGGGATCGAGAACAATCTCAGGAAGGAGCGCGGAGCCTCCGGTACCGGCCTGGGGTGACGCCAACATACTGACGGAACAGCTCGGTCGCGTGGCTCCGAGAGTGCCAGCCCACTCGCCGCATCGCTACGGCCATCGGCAGGTCGGTCTCTCGCAAGTATTTTGCCAGGCGCTCCGCACGGATCATGGTGAGAAACGCCAGCGGTGTCTTGCCGTATGCCTCAACGAAGACACGGCTCAACTGCGACGAGGACAGATGCACCTCCGCCGCGAGCTCATCCAGCGTCCGTCGTTGCTCGGGCGCTTCGCGCAGCAGCGAGGCGACCTTCTGAACGTCGGCCCGGAGTGGGGCGAAGCGGCGATCCCTCGGCAGAGTGGGCCGGATATGCGCACGCTGAGAAGCGGAAACCCGAACCGGCGACACTCTGACGAAAGGGGCGATCACATCGGTGATCGAGAACCACAACGCCTGGATACGGAAATAGTCGCGGGCGAACTGCCCACCAACGCTGAGCCGCACCAGTTCATCCAGCCACGGCATCAACATCCCTGCACGATCCTCACCGAGTCGGAGAATCTGTGCGGGCTCGGTGTAGATCATCTCCGCGAAGTCTTGGGCGTCGAGCCGATCGTGGAGCAAGTCGGTGTATTGCCACCGCATGTGATCGAGCACGAAGTCAGGATCGAGCGACACCGACGTGAAGGTGACGTGACCCTCGGGCTCCGAACCGCAGAGCGTGTTTGGGGCGAGCAGGATCACGTCGCCGGGTCGTACCGGCTTCTGTCCGAACTCGGAGAACAGGATCGCTGTTCCATCGCGGACAACGATCACGTTCACACAGTCATACGCGACGGGCCCGGCTGGACGGTGAGCTGTGCGGGTTCGAGCAAGGATCGGGTGATAGGGCTGGCTCAGCGTCGACATCGTGCGAGCTCCCGCCGCATGATGTCTACTTGGTGACTCGGAGCCCCGGCGAGGGCGCTGGCACACTGCGGGACTGCCGAGTGCTCATGGACACCATGCCGTTTGAGTGCGGCAAAGACCCCGCACATTGTCAGGACTCGCGTTCGCCTCGCCCGTACACCCTGAGATTCACGGAGACGGTAGCCACGACTCCCTCGGGCAGTCGCCTCATACGTGACTCCAACTGCTCCGAGTTGATGTGATGGGCGCTCGGCCCCATTCCGACGATCGCCCGAATCTGCTGGTTTGTCAGGGGCTCGCGGTACTCGATCCGCTCTTCCTGTAACGGGACCAATGAACTCATGGTCGTCCGAAGGCGCTCATCCTTGCGTTGATCCACCGTGAGCATCCCAAGTGGCTCAACCAACTCCGCCAGGTGTCGGACGGTGGGTGTGACAACGAGGAGAACACCAGTCGTGCGCATCACTCGCCGAATCTCCGGCACATTGCGCGGCCCGAAAAAGCTCGTGGCCACACAAACCGTGGCGTCTCCTACAGGCAACGGGCGACCTAGATCGGCGCCAATCGCAGTTGCTCGGGGATGGCTCCGCGCGGCCCGTTTCAGCGCAGCAGCAGACAGGTCGACGCACATCCCAAAGCTGCTTGGCAGTCGGTCGAGGATGCCCGCCAAGTAGTAGCCGGTGCCACCGGCAAGATCAGCGATGATCGGTGACGAGTCGCTGGTCGCTTCGGCCGCGATAAGCTCTGCAGCGCGTTCGCGGATCGGCTCGTAGATGCCAGTCCCGAGCAGAACCTCACGCGCCATGACCATTGAGGTCGTGTCAGCGTTTTGCGGAGTGCGGTCCCCTGGACGGAGGGTGACATACCCCTGCTTCGCGCGGTCAAAGCTGTGGCCATGCGAACACGACAGCCCGTTGGTGTCCTGGGTTAGTTGCTGACGGCACAACGGGCATCGGAGCGCCCGAATGATGGAATCGGGAATGAGCGGGCGGGATGATTCATGGCGCGCCAAACTAGAGGCGTCAGAGATCGAAGACATGCTGGGTTCCTTGTCGACACGGAGGGATAGATACCTTCCGGCGACGCACCCAAGCAGGCAGCGTCAGGTCGCACTCAACCGCCGCGCTGGACGGAACACTCCGCCACAGCCCGGCTCGCAAGGGTCGTCGCCGTTAGGCGGCGACCCGGCGTCTGATGTGTCCGTGACCAAACTTCATGCCTCAATCCTAGGCCCTCTCTGTATGGCGAGCACAGCATCGACCCGGACGAACTGACTCTCGCGCCGCTCAATCGAAGAGTGCCCGTAACGCCACCGCCGCCTGGGCCGGTACGACACCATTGCCGAGTGCTGAGAGTTGTTGAGGCTGTGTCAGCCCGACCGACGGATCGGTGACCCACCCAGCAGAAAGGCCCATCAGCCATTCCACGAACGGCGGTGCCGGTCGTCTCACGGGTTCGTCGTTGAGGATCGCGGGGGCAGGTGCGGGGCGTCCGGTGATGTGTTCCCATCGGGCGATGGCGGGGGCGTAGCGTCCCCAGCGTCGAAGAACTCCTCGATCAGCGCGAAGGTCGCTTCCGGCGAGCTTGTGCGGTCGCGCTTGGTCAAGAGTTCGACTACTTGATGGCTGAGCGTGATCGTCCCCCGCCGAGCTCGGACTCTCTCTATCGGCTCGTTGCCTCGGATCGAGTCGGAGGCGAGCGGGGTGCGAAAGAGCGGGACGGGCGAGAACGAAGACTCGGAACCTGGCGTGCGGAGCGCCGACGTGGGAAGCGGGTAGGCCGATCCAACGTGCGTCGTACCGGAGGTCGGCCAGGTCTCCGAGTACGGCGCCAAGTGCCCGTAGAGGTCGGGCTGGCTCGTCTCCCAGACCCCACGGGTCGGGTTCCAGGTTGTGAACGGTTGCTGCTCGGGCGGTTGCGGTTGCGGGGTTGCGTCGTTCATCGTCGTCTCCTTCCGGGACGGGGCGGATTGCGGTTGCGGCCAGCAGCCCTCGCACGTTCTCGATGACGACCCATTGAGGCTGCAGCACCTCGATTGCCGCCGCCATGTGTGCCCACAGGCCGGAGCGGGTGCCCGGTGCGAGGCCGGCCATCTTCCCGACCGTGGATACGTCCTGGCAGGGGAACCCGCCGCAGAGGATGTCTACCGGCGGGACGGTGTTCCAGTTGATCGTCGTGATGTCTCCGAGGTTCGGGGCGTCGGGCCAGTGGTGTGCGAAGACGCGGGCGACGGGCTCGTTGATTTCGGAGAACCAGACGGTGCGTGCGTCGAAGACTTCCTCGGCGGCGAGGTCGAGGCCGCCGTAGCCGGAGAACAGCGACCCGACCCTTAGACGATGGTCCGTGCTCGCATCGTCGGTTTCTGGCATGAGGACTCCGGCTGCTCGGTGATCCCGGTCGTCGTCCGCTCGCGAACCTGATGCCGGGCTGGTCACCTGTCAGGTGCTCGCGTCGGCTCCCCTGCCCGTCGCAACTCGCCCCGCGACGCCTGCTCACCTCGTCGTCGCCTCGTCCCGTCCTCTGAGTCACCACGCGTCTTGCAGATCGAGGGCGCCGCGTCATTCGCCGGGTTGCATCTGATGCGACAGACCGCCTCCCCTCACCTCCTCAGCAAGTGGGAGGGAGGCGGCCTGAGTGACGGTCTCGATGCGCGTGATGTCGGCAGGCGATGGCTATAAGTACCTGCTGCGCACCGTCGCCGCGGGCGACGGTGACAGGTCGCTCTCGACGCCGTTGACGCTCTACTACGCCGAGGCGGGAAGCCCGCCCGGCTTCTGGGTCGGTTCCGGCGTGGGGGCTCTCGGTGGCGGGCAGATCGCCCAGGGCGATCAGGTCTCCGAATCCCAGCTCCAGCTCTTGGTCGGCATGGGTCGTGACCCGATCACCGGGGCACCTTTGGGTCGGGCGTACCCCGAGTACCGGCCAGTGGCCGAGCGCGTCGCCGAGCGCGTCGCCGAGCGCGTCTCGGCCCTCGATCCGACGCTCGGGCCGCTCGCCCGAGCCGAAGCGGTCGCGGCGATCCAGACCGAAGAGGCCGCGCGCGGGACGCGGCGCGCGGTCGCGGGATACGACTTCACGTTCTCGGTCCCGAAGTCCGCGTCCGTGCTGTGGGCGGTCGCGGACGCGGGCACACAGGCGCTGATCGCGGATGCGCATCATGCGGCGGTTGCGGAGGTGGTTGCGTTCATGGAGCGGGAGGTTGCAGCCACCCGTGCAGGGGCAACCGGCCGCGACGGCGCGGTTGCGCAGGTCGATGTCCACGGGCTGATCGCCACAGCGTTCGACCACTACGACTCCCGCGCGGGTGACCCGCATTTGCACACGCATGTCGTCATCTCGAACAAGGTGCAGACTGTCCTCGACGGCAAGTGGCGCTCTCTCGACGGACGGCCAATGCACGCCGCCACGGTCGCGCTTTCCGAGCTGCACGAGGCGGTGTTCGCCGACCACCTGACCCGGACGTTCGGTGTGGAGTGGGAGGCGCGCGAGATGGGTCGCGACCGCAACCCCGCCTGGGCGGTCGCCCCGGTCCCGGAGGAGCTGGTCGCGGAGTTCTCCTCCCGGTCCCGGCACATCGATGTCGAGAAAGACCGGCTGATCGCCGAGTACGTCGCCCGGCATGGGCGGCAGCCGTCTGCGGCGACGATCATCAAACTGCGCGCGCAGGCCACGCTCAGCACCCGCCCGGAGAAGCAGGTCCGCTCCCTCGCCGACCTGACCACCGACTGGCGGGAACGGGCGGGGTGCATCCTCGGGAAGAACGCAACCTCATGGGCGCGCACCGTGACGGCGAACGACGCGCCTCTGCTGCTGCGCGCGGATGACGTGCCGTTGGACGTGATCGGCACGATCGGGCAGTCGGTCGTGGATGTCGTGGGCGAGAAGCGATCGACGTGGCGGCGGTGGAACCTCACAGCCGAAGCGGCCCGGCAGACGATGCGCTACAGGTTCGCGTCCACCACGGATCGGGAAGCGATCGTCGGCATGGTCGTGGATGCCGCCGAAGCCGCCTCCCTGCGGCTGACGCCGCCCGAGCTCGCATCGAGCTCGGCCGTGTTCCGCCGCCCGGACGGGACCAGCGTGTTCCGGCCGAAGCACTCCATGGTGTTCTCCTCCGAGACGTTGCTGGCCGCCGAAGACCGGCTCCTCGAGCGTGCCCGCACGACCACAGGCCCGACCGTCCCGCTCGCCACCGTCGAGAAGATCGCGGCGCGACCGGACAGGAAGAGACACACCCTCGGTGACGACCAGGCCGCCGCGCTGGCGAAGGTCGCCGTCTCCGGCCGTGTGGTCGATGTGCTCGTCGGCCCTGCCGGCGCGGGCAAGACCACAGCCATGTCCGCGCTGCGCCGGGCATGGGAGCACGAACACGGCGCAGGTTCCGTCGTCGGACTCGCCCCGTCCGCGGTCGCAGCGCAGGTTCTCGCCGATGACCTCGGCATCCAGACCGAGAACACGGCGAAATGGTGGCAGAGCCACCTCATGTACGGCGACACGTTCGGCATGGGGCAGCTCGTCATCGTGGACGAAGCGTCCCTCGCCGGCACCCTGTCCCTCGACCGGATCACCCACCTCGCCGCCGAGGCCGGGGCGAAGGTGCTCCTCGTCGGCGACTACGCCCAGCTCCAGTCCGTCGATGCCGGCGGCGCGTTTTCGCTGCTCGTCCGCGACCGCGACGACGCCCCCGAACTGGTCGACGTGCACCGCTTTACCAACGAGTGGGAGAAGACCGCGTCCCTCGGCCTGCGGCATGGCCGCACCGAGGTCATCGACACCTACCTCGACCACGACCGCATCCACAGTGGTGAAACGGAGGCGATGGTCGATGCCGCCTACGCCGCCTGGCGGGCCGACCGGCAAGCCAGGCGGGCGACAGTGCTGGTCTCCGACTCGAACGACTCCGTTCTCGCGCTCAACCAGCGTGCCCGCACCGACCTGATCCTCGACGGCACCG
>NZ_JBMDXJ010000253.1:0-7751 GCF_048594945.1 Pseudactinotalea sp.
CCGGGGGGGTGGGGGGGGCCCGCCGTCGTTGTGTGTCAGTGCGCGTGCGGGCCGCGGTTGTACTCGAGCACGTGGCCAGCAACCCCGACCACACCGATCGCGGCGCCGATGCCGGCGATCCACCACTGGAGCAGCGCCGGACCCAGGAAGATCAACGCGGTCGCGATGCCGCAGACCAGCGGCCACCAGCTCCACGGAGAGAAGTGGCCGTACTCGCCTGCGGCGTCCTCCTGCTCCGCGTGCGGGTTGTCCTCGGGACGGACCTCGATCTCGCGGCTCAGCTTGAACAAGTAGCCACCGGCGAGGAAGCACAGACCGACCAGCAGCGCCAGCGCCGTGGAGCCGATCGGTTCGATCTCGCCGTAGTGCAGGCGCGTCCATCCCGCGTACAGCGCCGTGGCGATCACGAAGAACCCGCCCAGGACGGCGAGGAGCTTCCACTCGGGCCCAAGCGGCTGTGCGGGCTTCTGCTTGCTCGACATCGTCAGGCCTCGCTCGTCTTCTCGCGACGGGAGCCGACAGCGACTCCGATCGTGGTGTTCTCCGGTTCCTCCGCATCGAGTGCGGCGACCTCGGGGTGGTGCAGGTCGAAGGCCGGGCGTTCGGAACGGATACGCGGCAGCCGGTCGAAGTTGTGTCGCGGTGGCGGGCAGGACGTGGCCCACTCCAGCGAGTTGCCGAAGCCCCACGGGTCGTCGAGCGTCACACGCGGCCCCGTGCGCCACGTGCGGTAGACGTTCCACAGGAACGGCAGCGTGGAGGACGCCAGCACGAACGCCGAGACCGTGGAGATCTGGTTGAGGATCACGAAGTCAGGCTCAGGCAGGTACACCGGGACGCGGCGCTGCATGCCCATCACGCCCAGCCAGTGCTGCACCAGGAACGTGCCGTGGAACCCGAAGAACAGCAACCAGAAGTGCACCTTGCCGAGCCGCTCGTTCAGCATCCGCCCCGTGAACTTCGGCCACCAGAAGTAGAAGCCGGCGAACATCGCGAACACCACGGTTCCGAACACCACGTAGTGGAAGTGCGCCACCACGAAGTAGCTGTCGTGGACGTGGAAGTCCAGCGCCGGGCTGGCCAGGATGACGCCCGTGAGCCCACCGAAGAGGAACGTGACGAGGAACCCGCGCGACCACAGCATCGGGGTCTCGAACGTGATCTTGCCGCGCCAGAGCGTGCCGACCCAATTGAAGAACTTCACTCCCGTGGGCACGGCGATCAGCATCGTCATGACCGCGAAGAACGGCAGCAGCACGGCCCCGGTGGCGTACATGTGGTGCGCCCACACCGTGACCGACAAGCCGGCGATCGCCACAGTGGCGAACACGAGTCCCTTGTAGCCGAAGATCGGCTTGCGGGAGAAGACCGGGAAGATCTCGGACACGATGCCGAAGAACGGCAGCGCGATGATGTAGACCTCCGGATGCCCGAAGAACCAGAACAGGTGCTGCCAGAGCATCGCACCACCGTTCTCGGGTGCGAATATCTGAGTGCCGAGGATCCGGTCGGCGCCGAGCCCGAACAGGGCGGCCGCCAGCACGGGGAACGCGATCAGTGCCAGCACCGAGGTGATGAGGATGTTCCAGGTGAAGATCGGCATCCGGAACATCGTCATGCCCGGCGCGCGCATGGTCACGATCGTGGTGATGAAGTTGACCGATCCGAAGATCGTGCCGAAGCCGGTCATCGCCAGGCCCATCACCCACAGGTTCCCACCCAGGCCGGGCGAGTACGTACCGCTCGCGAGCGGCATGTAGGCAGTCCAGCCGAAGCTGGCGGCGCCCTTGGGGGTGAGGAAGCCCGCGCAGGCGATGATGCCGCCGAAGGCGAACAGCCAGTACGCGAACATGTTCATGCGCGGGAACGCCACATCGGGCGCACCGATCTGCAGCGGCACGATGATGTTGCCGAAGCCCACGAACAGCGGCGTGGCGAACAGCAGCAGCATGATCGTGCCGTGCATCGTGAAGAACTGGTTGAACTGTTCCGCACTACGCACGATCTGGATCGCCGGGTCGAACAGCTCGGCGCGGATCAGCAGCGCGAGCAACCCACCGATGCAGAAGAAGATGAACGAGGTGATCAGGTACAGGTACCCGATGGTCTTGTGATCGGTGGAGGTGATCCACTTGACCACGGTGCGACCCAGGCTCTGGCGCTCGGTGCCCAGACCCCGAATGTTGTCATCGGACTCGACGGCCGAGTACTCGGCGGTTCCGCTGGCCATCAGTGGTCCTCCTCCTCGCCGAAGTCCGGCCCTTCGGGCGCGACCTGACGGTCGAGGTCCTCGCCCAGCTCTCCGGTTTGACCGGCTGCGGCCAGATCGGCCATGTGCTGCTCGAACTCCGCCTGGCTCACGACCTCGACGTTGAACAGCATGTAACCGTGGTACTCGCCGCAGAGCTCGGCGCACCGCCCGTAGTAGGTGCCCTCCACCTGCGGAGTCACCTGGAACGTGTTGGTGCGCCCGGGCGTGGTGTCGATCTTGTACAGGAACGCGGGGATCCAGAACGAGTGGATCACGTCACGGGAGTTGAGCGTGAACTCCACGGTCTGCCCGACCGGCAGCACCAGCGTGGGGACCTCGTCCTGCGCCCAGTAGTCCGCGAGACCTTCCTCGGTGTCGGCGGAGATGTTGTTGAGGTCGGCCGGCTGCCCGGTGTCCCACACCTGGTAGTCGAGGTAGTTGAAGTCCCAGCTCCACTGGCGCCCGTAGACCTGGATGCGCACATCGGTCTCGTCCTGGTCCACCTCGGTCAGCGGGTCCTGCACCTGCACGGTGTAGAAGAACAGCACGCCGACCATGAGGATCGGCACGAAGGTGTACAGCAGCTCCAGCGGGAGGTGGTACCGCAGCTGCACGGGCAGTTGGTGGTCGTCCTTGCGCTTGCGGTAGACGATCACGCACCAGATGATCAGGCCCCACACCAGCACGCCGACGATCAGCGCGGCGATCCACGAACCGGTCCAGAGCTGGACGATGCCATCGGTGTGGTCGGTGGTTCCCTCACCGGTGGGCATCCAGCCGCGCTGCGTCGCCGGGGAGCAGGAGGCGATCAGTGCGACGGCTCCTGCCACCGCGACCGCAGTCGCTCCGGTACGCAGCCGCCGGGCTGGTGAACGCGTGGGCGATGACACTGTGCGCTGGCCTTCCGACGGGCATTTCCTGACGACTCCCGACGGTCTGTCTGCACCCTCGCAGGGCAGCGTTCCGTCGGTCTCCACACTAGCGCGAGACGACGCGTTGTCGGGACATCAACGCCCCTCGGGACGTCGGCCGCTCAGCCCGCGCCGAGCACGTCCGCGACGAGCCCGATCGCCGGGGACCCGTCTGCGGCCGGCGCAACCAGCACCACGCGTGAGCCGACCGGCACGCCCTCGAGCAGATCGAAGATCGTTCCCTGCCCCAGCGGCGCGAGCAAAGGGCCGGCGGCGGCGCTCTCGGCCTCGTCAGCCGCCTGATCTTCACCGTGGCCAGGCGACCACGAGGTCTCGAGGCTGGTGCCGTCCCAGAAGCTCACGGTGTAGTTGACCGCAACCGTCTGTCCGACTGCGACCGGCTCACCGGTCCCGTCGGCGACGCGGTAGACCGCAGGCTCCGTCGGCTCGGGTGCGTCGGCGTCGATCGACAGCGTGGCGGCTGCGCCGAGATCACCCTCCAGCGAGACCGGAAGGTCGGAGGCTTCCAGTGGCGTCGCGTCGGCTTGGCCCGCGGACGCGGCGTCGTAGGTATCGACGACGTCGACCACGAACACGATCGTGTCCGTCGGCCCGATCCCGGCGGCCTCGTTGCCGCCCTGCGGGCCATAGCCCAAGTCGGGCGGGATCGAGATCAGCAGTCGCGACCCCGCCGTCGACCCGGGGATGCCTTGCGACCAACCGGCGACGACCTGCTCGAGCGAGAAGAGCGACGGCGAGCCCCGGTCGTAGGAGCTGTCGAACGGCTCGTCGCTCCCCCAGACGAAACCCGCATAGTTGGCGAGCACCGCGGCTCCGGAGACAACCTCGCGGCCGTCTCCCTCGCTCAGGACCTCGACCTGCAGGCCTTCGGGAGCGCACGCGTCGGGCCAGGTGAACACGGGGGCGTCGCCCACGTCCCCGGACGCCTCGGGGAGGTCCTCACCAGCAGGAGTGCACGCCTCCCCGGAGCCGGTCGTGGCGTCGCCGGTCGCACTGGGGTCCAGGCTCGAGCCACCGCTCGGGCCGCCGCCGGCGTTCTCGGTGCCGCACGCGGCCAGTCCGAGCAGGGCAGCAAGAAGCGCCGCCGTGGCGAGGCCGCCACGGCGCGCACGGGCCCCGCTCAGTGGAACGAGTCGCCGCAGGCGCAGGAGCCACCGGCGTTCGGGTTGTCGATCGTGAAGCCCTGCTGCGAGATCGTGTCGGCGTAGTCGATCGTGGCGCCCGCGAGATACGGCACGCTCATCTTGTCGACCACAAGCTCGACGCCCTCGAAGTCGCGGACCGCGTCACCCTCGAGGTCGCGGTCGTCGAAGACCAGCTGGTAGATCAGCCCGGAACAGCCGCCGGGCTGGACGCCGAGCCGCAGCCGCAGGTCATCGCGCCCCTCCTGGTCGAGCAGCGCCTTCACCTTGGCCGCAGCGACCTCGGTCAGCGCCACGTCGTGGGCGGGGGCGGGAGCCTGGGTCTCCGTCATGGTGTCTCCTCCTGTGCGCGTCCGGGTGCCGGCGGACCGGCTGTCCATGCCAACACCGCGGGGGCGAGGCGTGTTCCCGCATCCAGGGTACGTCAGCGCGACCAGGTCGTCGCGACCCTGCTCGCGCGTCGGGACAGGGCATCGCTCAGATCATCGGTCGACGGCGTCGCGTGGCCAGGTCTGGGTGGGTCCGTCACCGGGTAGACCGCCTCCACCCCCGTCCCGGAGATCTCGCGGCGCCCCACCAGCACTCGCGGAGCGATCGCGACGGCCGGCACGAGCGCGGCCAGGGCGAGCCGGCCGACCGAGCCCGGAACACCGCCGTCGAGGGCGCCGCCGTCAAGCGTCGAGGTCGCAGTGACGACCAGCTCGGAGGCTGCCACGGCCTCCCCGAGCCCCGTCTCGACCGCCACCACCTCCGCGCCGGGCAGGACCCGCGCACCTGCACTGGCGAGAGCGAAGGCGACCCCTCCCCCCGCCCCGGCGTGGGGGCGGCGCGAGCCGCGGGTCTGGGTGCCCTCGGCGACGGCCAGCAGCGAACGCCGCGCTGGGGTGGCCGCCTCGAGCCGCGCCACGGCGCCCGCCAGAGCGAGCTCGCGGTCCTGTGCTGCCGCCGCGTCGATGCCCGGCCGCGAGGCGAGTGCCGCGCCGGCCCCGCTCAGACCGACCAGCGGAAGATCGGTCGCTGCCGCGACGATCAGCTCGACGCCCTCGAGCGCATCGATCGCCTGCCGGAGCACCTCGGCGACAGGCGTCTCGGGTGCTGCCCCGGCCAGCGCCTGCAGGGCGCCGACGCCCGCGTCGTGACTGGCACCTTCACCGACGCCGACCACGATCCGCCGCACACCGGCCCGCGCGGCGGCGAGCACGACGTCACCGACGCCCGCGCTGGTGCCCGTCGCGGCCAGCCGTGCCGCATCGGTGCCGCGCGGGTCGCCCAGCAGCGGCGCGGTCTCGACGTACCCGGTCGCTCCGACACGCAGCCACACCGTGGGCACCTGAACACCCTCGGCATCGCGCGCGAGTGCCGCTTCGACCTCACCCCCGAGGGTGGCGAGGAGAACATCGAGAAGCCCCGCTCCGCCGTCGGACATGGGATGGGCGACGATCTGCTCGGCGGGCCGGGTCTCGGCCCAACCCCGGGCAAGATGGGCCGCCACATCGATGGCGCTCATCGGCTCACCGGGGTCCCCCGACAGGGGGCGGATCCGGTCCGGGGCCAGCAGTACACGCACGCGGCGAGTGTGCCAGAGCAGCGCGGATAGGCTGAGGCACGTGTTCGGACGCAAGAAGAACGATGACGCGGTCGCCGTCGACGACGCACCGGTGATCGAGGAGACGCCCACGGTCGGCAAGGGCCGCCCCACGCCCAAACGACGGGATGCCGAGGCCGCGAACAAGCGACCCCTCATCTCGGGCGACCGCAAGGCCGACAGGGAGAAGGCGCGCGCCCACCAGGCCAAGCAGCGCGCCCTCATGGACGAGGCGATGAAGACGGGCGACGAGCGCTACCTGCCCGCCCAGCACAAAGGCCCGGTGCGGCGGTTCGCACGCGACTGGGTCGATTCCCGCTGGACCCTGGGCGAGTTCTTCCTCCCGGTGGCGCTGCTCGTGGTCGTGGTGATGTTCGGGGGCAGCATGGCGGGGCTGCCGCCGCAGATCATCGTCTACGCGATCCTCGGGCTGTACGCGATCGTGCTGGTCGCGGTGATCGAGGCGATCGTGCTCTCGATCCTCGTGCACCGCCACGCGGTGGCCCAGTTCGGCCGTGGCAGCGTGCGCGGCATCCGGCTCTACACCGCGATGCGGTCGATGCAGATGCGTCGGATGCGCCTGCCGAAGCCACAGGTCAAGCGCGGCCAACGCCCCAGCTGACCCCTGCACCACCTCACGCGAAGGACCCCCACCGATGCGCTACCGCCACCTCGGCCGCTCCGGCCTCAAGGTCACCGAGATCACGTACGGCAACTGGCTCACCCACGGATCGCAGGTGGAGGCCGACGTCGCGAACGCGTGCGTGCGCGCCGCGCTCGACGGCGGGATCACCAGCTTCGACACCGCCGATACCTACGCCAACACCAAGGCCGAGGAAGTCCTCGGCGAGGCGCTGGCCGGTGAACGCCGCGAGTCGCTGGAGATCTTCACCAAGGTCTACTTTCCGACAGGCCCGAAGGGCGCCAACGACACCGGTCTGTCCCGCAAGCACATCATGGAGTCGATCAATGGGTCACTCCGGCGGCTCAAGACCGACTACGTGGACCTGTACCAGGCGCACCGCTACGACTACGCGACCCCGCTCGAGGAGACCATGCGGGCGTTCGCCGACGTGGTCCGTGCCGGCAAGGCGCTCTACATCGGGGTCAGCGAGTGGACCGCTCCGCAGCTGCGCGAGGGTGCCGCGCTGGCGAAGGACCTCGGGTTCGGCCTGATCTCCTCCCAGCCGCAGTACTCGATGCTGTGGCGCGTCATCGAGGACGAGGTGGTGCCGACCTCACGTGAGCTCGGGATCTCGCAGATCGTCTGGTCGCCGATCGCCCAGGGTGTGCTCACCGGCAAGTACCGGCCCGGTCAGTCCGCGCCCGAGGGCTCGCGCGCCACCGACACCTCCGGCGGGCAGCAGATGATCAAGGGCTGGATGCGGGACGAGGTGCTCGAGCGCGTCCAGCAGCTCAAGGCGATCGCCGACGAGCTCGGGCTGACGATGGCCCAGCTCGCCGTGGCCTGGGTGCTGGCGAACGACAACGTGGCTGCCGCGCTCGTGGGCGCCTCCCGCCCCGAGCAGGTGGCCGACAACATCAAGGCCTCAGGCGTGGAGCTCGACGCCGACGTGCTCGCCCGCATCGACGCCGCCCTCGGCGACGTGGTCGAGCGCGACCCCGCCAGGACCTACGACGTCTCGCCCAAGCACCGCCTCACCTGAGCCCCACCCCCGATTTAACTGACGAAAAGTGACGGACGCGTCGTCAGGGAAGTCGGGGTCGTGACGTTTCGTCAGTGAAATCGGGGGCGGTCAGCGGAGGGTGCGGTTGAGGTTCCCCGGCCAGGTAGGGCCTTCGTACACGAACGCGGTGTAGGCCTGCACGAGGGTGGCGCC
>NZ_JBMDXJ010000254.1:0-2813 GCF_048594945.1 Pseudactinotalea sp.
GCCCTGAGTGCGGCGCCCGCCCGGGCCAGCTCTGCACGACCACGAACTCCCGATACCAGCCGTTCTGCTGTGGCGGCTGCTACCACGACCAGCAAGGAGCCTGATCATGCCTGACCCCACCCTCGGCGCATACACCCGCCACGAGAAGCACCCCCTCGACTGGCGCGAGCATCCGCGTTACGACACCGCCACCGCCCGCGACTTCCTGGACGCCGCGTGGGAGGCCGCATATGTCATGGACGGTCCCGTTGAGCCTGGCACTGAGGCTCTCGTGAACCGGGGTGGCGAGATTCGGACCTGCACGCTCCACGGCCTCGCAGCGGGGGGCTCTCAGGAGTACCGACTCCTGGACCCGCCCGCCCCGGCACGCCCCGAGTGGGCCGACCTGGAAGACGTGCTCGACGCGGGCTAGCCTGAGGGCATAAACGGGGCGGAGAACGGCTACATCGCCCGCACCCTCCACACGCGCGGCGTCCGTGTCGTCACCGAGGAGCAGCCGTGAAGGCGCGCGAAGTCCTCGATGCCGTCCGTCGGCACCATGCCGGGGCTGCCTTCGTGCCGGAGGTCGAGCTGACCGTAGACGACCTGCACCGCGAGTCATATGACGACCTGAACGGCAACGGCCACAAGCACTACAGCCGTCGGATCGACGCACTGATGTTCCACCAGCTCCAACGCACCGCGATCGAGATCAAGGTCAGCACAGCCGACGCCGCACGCGACACCTACGCCAAGGTCGACCCCTGGCGGCGGATCACGCACCGCTTCGTCTACGCCGTCCCCGCTGGCTTGATCGACCATCCGCCCGTCTACGGCATGGGCCTGTGGTGGGTGCACGAAGACGGAAGGGTCGAGGTGCACCGCAAGGCGACCCCGAACCGCTACCCCGAGCCGCTGCCTCAGCACGTCGTGCAGACCCTCGCCTACCGGGCATCCGGTGGCCCCCGTGGATCTGCTGCCCGTGCGCACGCCCTGGCCGAGGTCGGCCTCACAGAGAAGAACAACGAGAAGGAGACGAACCGATGAGCGTCGAGTACCGCATCGAGTACACCATCCAGCGAACGGTGGGTGACCCCGAGGAACAGGACTTCGAGGACATCGGCTTCGGCTCCTCTGGCGGCTGGGCCGACCCGGACCAGGCCGCGTACATGCTCACCTCCGCGATTCAGACCGGCGGCTGGGAGACCGAGCACGGAATGCCTGACCCGGACGAAGTGCTCGCCGCCATCCAGCGCGCACGAGAGGAGGACCCCCGATGACCACCAAGACGATCGACCAGCTCTGCGCCCGAGACCTCGGGAAGCGCGTCCGCATCACCAACAGCCTCGGCGACACGGTCGAGGGCGCTCTTGGAAGCGTCGTCCAGTCGGACCGCGAGGGCTTCGCGATCTTCAGTCAGCGCAGGATGTTCGAGGTCCAAGTCGGGGCGTTCCACCTCGCAGGTCTCGATCCTCGGAAGGAGATCGAGGTCCGATGACCACCGACCCCTTCACCGAGGCCGCGTCTGCCGCCGCCGAGGAGCAGTGGACCCGCGAGCACACCCCCGGGCACCCGCTGTCCGGCCCGGAGCGCATGAACCGCCGCATCGGCTTCACGATGGGTGCCGAGTGGGCGCGTACCCACCTCGCCGCGCAGGAGCCGACCGATGCCGAGGTGTTGGCGGCGCTCAACGCGCAGAGCCGAGGACTGGTAGGCGCGCACGCCACCCAGCGCGACTCGCTGGACAGGTTCGAGTCCCGGAGCGTCACCGCCATGCGCGCCGCCCTGTCCGCCGCCCGTGCCGCCCGACGAAACGAGGAGAAGCGATGACCGGGCAGCAGAACGACCGAGACGAGCTGCGCCAGAAGATCCACGCGAACTACGGCCTCCCCGTGGCCGTGGACGCCGCCACGCTGACGCACGTCCTCGACCAGCTCGACCAAGCCGAGGCGGAGCGGGACGAGTGGAAGTCCGAAGCCAAGCAGCGGAGCAAGGCGCGTGCACGACAGGACGCTCACGCCGCGGCGCGGATCAAGGCCGTGCGGGACGTGCTCGACACCCGGACCGCAGCCGGACAGGACGCTGTGCGAGCAAACCTGATCCGCCGCGCACTGGAAGGATGAGGACATGAAACTCGAGCACCTGGGCACCGAACACGTCGGCCACCGAATCAGGATCCGCGCAGCCGGAGGAACCGCAACCGGTGCCCTGACCGACATACGCAGAGCCGTCAACCGTTACGAACAGCAGGGACATGGCGGCGACGCGGCGTTCACGGAAAGAACGTGGGTGACGCTATGGATCGACGGCACCCTACTGGAACCACTCGAAGGCTGGTCCGTCGACGTCGACATCCTGGACTAGACCAGCCCCTCTCGCAGCCCAGTCACCTCGCCAGGCGGCGGGGCGCCATGCTCAGGGAACCGTTCGGACGCGACCCTAGGGCTGCCGGCCGCGCGAGGTAGCCCCTTAGTGAGTGCGGCCTGGCCTCACCGAACGGTCGGCCACACGGCCACAATTGACCAGGAAACGTAGCCTGCCCAGCGCACCCCACAGCGGAAGGACTTCGAATGCCTGAAGACCCGAATGCCGGCGTGAACGTCCTCCTCGTCGCCGACCCCGGACTACCCACCAGACGCGCACGGTCTATCGAGCGCGATCTACAGAAGCTGCTCAACGAAGCGTTCAGTCCGCCGATCAAGCTGGACGTTCAGACCGCGATGCTCCGTCTCCGTCCAGACAACTCCCTCGACCTGACCGACGCGATAGACCTGGCCGAGGAATATTCCTCACCCGATGCCGTCCTCCTCCTCACGGAGATTCCTCGCCTCGAC
>NZ_JBMDXJ010000255.1:0-1641 GCF_048594945.1 Pseudactinotalea sp.
CCCACGCTGCCGGCGATGTCGGCCACCGATCGTCTGGTGAGGTCGAGGAGCTGCTTGGCCATCGCCATGCGCTGCTGCTCCACGTACGCCGACGGTGACGACCCGAGCTGCTCGGTGAACAGGTGCGCGAACCGGGAGACCGACAGCCGCGCCACCCCAGCGAGCTGCCTGACCGTGAGCGGTTCGGACAGGTGGGCGTCCACGTGCTCGAGGGTCCGCATGATCCGCTCGTCCAGCTGCCGGGCGGAGGGGTTGGCCGTGTCGCACCACAACAGCACCGCCTCGAGCGCGTTCATCGCGAACGCCGCGGCACGCGGTTGCCCCGAGCGGGAGTAATAGCCGGCATCCAGCAATGAGTCCCGCGCCCGGGCACGCACCGCACCCGTGAGATGGACGCGGCCGATCCCCGGCACGGCTTGCGGCCAGGTGAGCAGCGGTGCCCACTCCGGGCGGGGGTGCACGTGCGCGAAGGCGATGCGCCAGTGGCCGCGCTCCGCGGTCACGCCGTAGTCGTGCGGCACCCCGGGGGGAAGGAGGACCACGTCGCCTGCTGAGGCGATGACGTCGTCGTGGCCGACCATCCCGAATCTCCCCTCGCCGTCGAGGGTCGCGATCAACAGGTAGTCGCCGGTTCCGACCGGCCGCAGCACGCGGTAGCCCTCATGCTCGGTGAGCTGCCCCGCGGAGATCCGATCGACGTCCGGAATGAGCGTGAGCGGCGCTCGAGTAGCAGAATCTTCCATGAACTGCGCCTCCTGTCCCATGTACTGCGGCGATCGACGCGCCAATGATGAGCGTATGACCGATATCCTCGTTCACCCCAGCACAGCCAAGCAACGCTACGACGCCGATGGCGTGGTCCAGGTCAAGGGCCTGCTCTCACCCGACGAGGTGGCGCACATCCGCGACGTGTTCACCGCCAAGGTCGAGTCCGATGTCGCCTTCGGGTGGGACGACAACCTTCCCGAGGACGACATCCTCGCCCGCTACCCGCGCTTCGTGCACCCGCACCGTCACCCCGACGTGGAGGCGGGCAGACTCGCGCAGCAGTACATGTTCGACCCGCGCATCTTCACCGTTGTGGAGGACCTGATCGGCCCTGCATGGGGCGCGCAGTCGATGTTCTACTTCAAGCCTCCGACCGCGCGCGGACAGGCGCTGCACCAGGACAATGCGTTCCTGCGCGCCGACCCTGAGACGTGCCTGGCCGCATGGATCGCGATCGACGACTGCGACGGTGAGAACGGCGGCCTCATGGTCGTGCCCGGATCGCACCGCGTGCAGATCCTGTGCCTCGAGCCTGCCGACCAGGACGAGTCCTTCTCCACGGCGCAGGTTCCCGTACCCGAGGGAGTCGAGATCCACCAGACCGAGATGAAGGCTGGCGACGTGCTCTTCTTCCACGGCAGCATGGTTCACGGGTCGAAGGCGAACACCAGCACCGACCGCTTCCGCCGGTCGCTGATCTTCCACTATGTGCCGCAGGCGTCGGAGGAGATCGCGCTGTTCTACGACCCGCTGATCGCCCCGAACGGCGACGAGGTGCACATCAAGGACTCCGGCGACGGCGGTCCGTGCGGCGAGGGCTGGGGTCCCGCCGGCCCGCACTGATCGGGTCGCGGCGCAGCGGTTCTCAACGCT
>NZ_JBMDXJ010000256.1:0-12737 GCF_048594945.1 Pseudactinotalea sp.
CGTTGCCACGGTCCCGGGCCCATCGGGGCCGGGCCACTGGGCGGTGCCCACGTTGATGCCCGCCTGCTGGATCGGCTCGATGGCGTAGGAACCGTCGAAGTAGAAGGCGAGCTGGCCGTTGATGAAGAGGTTCTGGAGCGCGGTGTTGTCTGACTCGAAGGAGGACTGGCTCGCCATTCCTTCGTCGAATCCGGCCGCCAGGGCCTCGAGTGCCTGCTGCGACGCCTCGGCGTCGATCGTGACCGAGCCGTCCTCCTGCGGCGTGAACTCGCCGCCGTACGTGTAGTACATCGTGAGCCAACGGGTCTGTGTGTTGGAGTCGGAGCCGTACGGCCAACCGAAGGCCGAGATACCGAGGCTCTCGTGGATCGTGGCCGCGTCATCGAGCAGTTCGTCCCACGTGGTCGGCGGCCCGTCGATGCCGGCCTCCTCGAACAGGTCGACGTTGTAGAGGTAACCCGAGGCATCCCATCGCCACGGCACCGCGTAGATGCTGTCATCGGCGCTCACGGCATCGATGGCCTCGCTGTTGAAGTCATCGACCGGCGTGCTCTCGCCGTACCACTCCGAGACATCCAGGAGTTGGTCGCGTGAGATGTAGAGCGGGATCCGGGAGACCAGCTCGGTCATCAGATCGGGTCCGTTGCCGCTGTCGAGCGCGGTCCTGATCTGGTTCGCCATGCTCTCGTTGGTGGTTTCGACCAGCTCGACCGTGATGTCAGGGTTCTCTTCCTCGAACTGAGCGATGAGTTCCTCGGCGGCCGGGGTGTCCCAGTTGGGCGACCACCAGGTGATGGTCTGCGCGGCGTCGTTCCCGCCTCCGGAGCCGCCTCCGCACGCGGAGATCAGCAGAGCGGCCCCGGCGAGCAGCGCGCCTCCTTTGGCCACGTGTCGTGTTGTCGTGCGCATAGCAGTACGGCTCCTTCGAGATCGGTGGCGCGCATCCGTGCACGCCGTTGACGAGCAAGCTGTCGGACAGAAGCTGCACGGCGTTGTGTTCGCAGCGAGGCGACTTCTGATGAAGATCATCATAAGCATGACACTTGTTCACCACAACCCCCGAGTATTGGCTGTCAGCGGGGTGGAGGTGGCAGGGCGTCGACGGCGGCCCAGACCGAGTCGGGGATCGAGACCTCCGCGAGGCTGAGGGTCTGGGCGACTCGATCCGGCTTCGTGGTGCCGACGAGGGTGGTCACGATCGCCTTATTGCGCAGGCTGAACTGCAACGCCAGTGCGGCGAGCGGGACGTCCGCTAGCTGGCAGATCTGCTCGACGCTCTGCGTCCACTCGAGGAGTTCCGGGGGTGCTGGCTGGTACTCGTAAGTCGTGACGCGTGACGGACCGGCCGCCAGCAGCCCGCCCCCGAATGGCGCGCCGTTGAGGACGCCGAGGCCCCGTTCGGTCCAGGCGTCGATGCGGCCGCGTGCGGTGCGGTCGACGAGCGTGAAGCGGTTGTGGGTGAGGATCGCTCGGAACAGGCCGGTGTCGACGTAGTCGTCGAGGAGATCGAGCGGCGCGGCCGCGATGCCCAGTGCTCCCACCAGACCTTGCTCGTGAAGCTCGGCCAGGCCCTCGAGTGCGCCGCCGGGCGCTGCGGCCTCCGCGAAGGTGATGGTGTACGGGTCGTGGAGGTGGTACAGCGGGAAGTAGTCGATGCCGAGCCGGTCGCGCGACTCCTCGAACGATCGCCAGACTCGGTCGCGGTCGAGGCGGCCCGTTGTCAGGTCGCGGTCGCACTTGGTCACCAAGACCGTGCCCTCGGGCACGCCACCGAGCTCCTGGATAGCCACCCCGATGGCGGCCTCGCTGCGGCCCTGGCTGTAGCTGTTGGAGGTGTCGACCACGCCGACGCCTGATGTCAGCGCACTGATCGCCGTCTGGATCGCTGCCTCGGAGGGCGGTGAGCCGGCAGGGCGGTCCGCGCCGACGGCGGGGAGTCCGATCGAGATCGGGCTCGCGGCCACGGTGGTGCCGGGAAGGAGTCTGCGCTTCAATGGGGCGCCGTCCAGGTGTGGGTGCTCGGGCTGCAGCGATGCCATCGGTGCACACGCCTTCCGTCGTCGGCTGCGTTGGGCTGCAGCCAGTTATGTGAAGGGCTAGCATAAGTAGCAACCCAGTTCGTTAAAAGCCAGGTCCAGGAGGAACGTGATGGCGGAGGGCTCCTGGCCGGCCGGCACGGCCGGTGACGTCGCACAGATCCTGCGCGACGGCCGCGACCACACGCGGGCCGATCTCGCACGCGCAACGCAGATGTCGCGGTCGACGGTCGCGCAGCGCATTGATGAACTGCTCCGGCTCGGGTTGGTGGTGGCCAGTGGCGATCCCGCCCCCACAGGAGGTCGCCCCTCGAGCACCTTCCACCTCGCCACGCAGTCCCGAGTCCTGATCGCGATAGATCTCGGTGCGACGCACTGCGCTGTCGGGATCGCCGATCTGCTCGGAACGGTGATCGTTGACGACCGGCGGCAAGTGGACTTCGGTGACGGGCCGGCCCTGGTGCTGCGCGCCGTGTGGGAGATAGCGGCGGAGTTGCTGGAGAAGATCGGTCGAGCGCCGGCCGACGTGGCGGCCGTGGGTATCGGGCTCCCAGGTCCGGTGCAGTTCTCGACCGGCAGGCCGGGGCTGCCAGGTTGGCCGGACTGGCAGGGGTACGACGTACGCGGGTTCTTCACGAAGCAGGTGCAGGTGCCGGTGCTCGTGGACAACGACGTGAACATCGCGGCGCTGGGCGAGCGTGAGGCGAGCTGGCCCGGTGTCGACGACCTCCTGTACGTCAAGGTCGGCACCGGAATCGGTGCGGGAATCATCAGCGGGGGCAGTCTGCAACGGGGTGCTGAAGGCATCGCCGGCGATATCGGGCACGTGCGCGTGTGCGGGGCCGACCGCCCGTGCCGGTGCGGCAACCGCGGCTGCCTCGTGGCCGTGGCCCGCCCCTACCCGCTGGCCCACGAGCTCCCCGAGGCGGGGCTGCCCGTGGAGGACAGTCAGGGCATCATCGATCTCGCCGCGGCGGGCAACGCCCGTGTGCTGACGATGCTGCGCGAGGCCGGCAGGAACATCGGCGAGATCCTCACGACCTGCGTGTCGCTCGTGAATCCCTCGGTCATCGTGGTCGGAGGTGCGCTCAGCGGTGCCGGTGACGGCCTGCTCGCGGGCGTGCGCGAGGTGGTCTACCAGCTGGCCGTCCCACTCGTGACGGCGAACCTCACCGTGGTGTACTCCCGGCTCGGCGGCCGAGCGGCACTCACCGGCGCGGCGCTACTTGCTTCCGACCACGTGCTCTCGTCGGAGTACATCCAAGGCCAGATCGACGGCGTGGGTCGCCGCTAGCAGCGACGAGGGTCAGCGGGTTCCGGGATGCCGCACGTCGTGTCCCGCTCGGCCCTCAGCTGAGTGGCCTGACCCGGTGGTGCACGAGGATCTCGGCGAACGTCGGCCGGCGCTTGCTCGCTTCGCGGCTGCGTGTTGGGACTGCCGACCGGCGACTCAGACCGGTCGGGTCGGCGTGCAGGATGCCAGCCCGTGCGGTGCGCGAGCAGTTGAGTGAGTGCTCAGGCCACCAGGAGCAGGCTAGAGCGCATGAGTGAGGCCCTCGGCGAGTTGCTGGACGTACTCCCGTGACACGGACCGTGGACCTGTCGGGCTAGCGCCATTCGCTGCGCCAGCGCTTCGGAGTGCAGCGGTGCAGCAGCTCGTTCGCAGATTCGCGCGCTGCTTCGCACCGAGCATGTCGGCGGCATCGCAGGCCAGGAGTGGCGCCGCTGCCAGATCCCCCGACAGAGGCGCCTCTCCAGCGCGTAGTACCACATCGGCCCCGCCTATCTGCCACAGTGGCATGAGCGACCAACGACGCGAGCGACAGTGTGCGA
Organism: Pseudactinotalea sp.; assembly: GCF_048594945.1. Classification (NCBI taxonomy): domain Bacteria; kingdom Bacillati; phylum Actinomycetota; class Actinomycetes; order Micrococcales; family Cellulomonadaceae; genus Pseudactinotalea; species Pseudactinotalea sp. Next base: position 3,870 of record NZ_JBMDXJ010000256.1, read on the forward strand.
ACGGACAGGGGACCATGGCCGAGGCGAGCGGACCGAACGAGCGACGGGACGCCGTCGACGATCTGGTCGCTGAGGCCTACGCGCAGCGTATGAAAGCGTGGGAGCTCGCGGCCGGAATCCTGGAGGTCTGGCTCAGCTCGCAGTGCGAGGTTCTGCTCGACGGCTCTGATCGCTCCCGCATGATGATGGCGTCGCACCGGATCAAGGATCAGCGCAGGACCCTCGACAAGCTGCGGCGGAAGCTGGAGTCACCGGACTCGGAGCCGCTCGCCGCAGCGAGTGTCGAGTCCGAGGTGCGCGACGTCGTCGGCACGAAGGTGCTGTGCAAGTCGACCCGCGACCAGCGGCTGCTCGCCGACCGGCTCCGGCAGCACGCCCCGACCGAGGGGATCGTGCTGCTGGGGGACAAGGACTACGTGTCGGCGCCGAAAGCCTCCGGATACCGCGGCGTGCACCTGCACTTCGAGGTGAGCGTGCCGGGGCACGTGCCCGTGGTCGTCGAGCTTCAGATCAAGACCAGGCTGCAGGACTCCTGGGGTGAGCTGACGCACGAGGACCTGTACAAGCCGGGTGCGCCGATCAAGACCTCGGACTTCCACACAGCGGTGGCGGCCACGATGGCCAACCTGCTGGCCGAGGTTGACCGGCTCGCCGACCACCTCGCCGTCGAGCTCGAGAGCACCGTCACCCCGGAGGAGGACGAGGAGCTGACCGACGCCGCGCCCGAGGCCGCGACGCGCAACGTCAAGGTGCGCACCACGGGACCCCGGTACGCGCTCGCGGTCGACGACGACGGTGTGCAGGGTCTGATCCCCGCCTACGCCGTGCGCCGGTTGGCTGGCACCGGTGGCTACGTGCGCGTCCATGATTTCGTGCGCAGAGGTGACCAGCTCGAGGCAACGCTCGTGGAGAACAGCAAGGGCGTGTACTTCATCCCCGTCGCGCTCGCTGCCGTTGGTGCGGACGACGAGTGACCATGATGGCGGCAGAGAGTGATTGGACAGTCCTCCCCGGTACAGGGCTGGGGAGGCTCAGGTTCGGCATGTCTCGGGCGCAGGTGGATGCGCTGGCCGATACCTACGGCGCCGTCACAGGGTCGAGGAGTGACCGCGTTCCCGACGCGCTCCTGCTCGACACCCTCGAGAAGTTCGGGAACGCGATTAGCGACGAGGAGAAGCAGGAACTCATCGCCGTGTACGCGGAGAGCGGACCTCCTTCGGACAGCGTGACCGAGACGCGTGGCGATCCGGGCCTCGTGCTCGGTTACAGGGCTGACCGTCTCGTCGAGATCATGCCGGCGAAGAGGCATAGCCCGCTGTTCCTTGATGGCGAGGACCTGCTGTCGCTCGGCCCGCAGGAAGCGCTGGCGCTGCTGCAGCGGTTGAACGGCGGCCCTGGGCGCTACGCCGGCACCGGGGCCGCGTTCGACAATCTCGCCATCTCGACGGAAGGCTTCTGCGTCACCGACCGCGCTGCCGGTGTGCGCATGCTGGGCGATGGCGACGAGCGCTTCCAGGGCCGCACGGTGGTTCTGCGCCGAGAGCCCTATCTGCCCGAGGATGAGACGGGCCGGTTCATCAGCCATTCAGTTGCGGGGTGAGCTTTCGGGCAGGTGCTCGACGCGGGCTGTGAGGAGAGCAGCGTCATGGACGCCGAGCCGCTTGGCGGCGTCGGACACGCTCACCAGGCCCATGACGAACACGCTCGTATGCGCGAAGCGGTCAGTCAATCAGCCTGCAACGCTGTCGCGGCCGGCGAACCTCTCATACCGCCACGCGAGGAGCTCGCGATCGGGCCAGTCGGTGCGCTTCCGCGGGAGCGTGAGCTGGTGGCCGTTCATCTCCTGCAACCCGTACTTCAGCATTGGCCCATCCACCTCGGCGAGGAGGTCGGTGGCAATCTCCACGGTGCCGTCAGGCGTGACGCCGAGCATGTTCTGGTCATATGCGGCGTGGTGGATCTTGCACATCGCCAGACCGTTGTTGACGGTGGGGACGCCACGCTCGTGCGAGTCAGGCACGATGTGCGCGGCATCCAGTAGCGAGCCGTGCCGAAGGTGGCACACAGCGCACCGGGTCTCGTAGGCCACGAGGACCCGAGTTCGGAAGGCCGGCTGGTGAAGACGCTGCTTGGCGAGCCGTAGTGCGTAGGCGCGCTGCGCCGTCGAGAGGTGAGTGACATCCGGGAGGAACGTGAAGCTCTCGTCCAGCGCGATGATGAAGGACCGCTCCTCGGGATAGTCCTCAACCACATACACGGGCATCACCGGCGTGTAAATGTTCGCGACCTCCTTGCGGAACAGGATCAGCGGAGACTTCGACTCCAGAGCGTTGCGGAGCTTGCGGTTGTCGCCGCTCCAGGGGTCACCCTTGCGGTAGGCGTAGTGGAGCAGTCCGTCGTCGGACTCCGTGTCGTCATATGGCCCGTCAGCCGAGCTGACAATCGAGAGTGTCGACGCGAACGCAGCAGGGTTCCTGATCCCGCGCGAGTAGTCGATCAGTGGAAGCCGCTCGCCGGCGAGATGGAAGTCGAGCAGCTCCTCGCGATGCAGAAAGCCACCGTTCGCCTCGGCGCGCTGCGCCACCCAGCCCATGATCTGTTCGCGAACGGCAGCCTCGCCCGGTGAGTCCACGCGCTGAGCTCACCACAGACCGCTAGTGAGCGGCAACTGCGCATGCAGCAGATGAGCGCTCGAGTTCCGCTGACCAAGTGGATCGTCTGACGTCGGCAGTAGGAAGGGTAGGGCGTCGTCGTAGCCCTCGACAGACTGCGCGCTAACCCGTACTGCCGCTTCCGCGGAAGCGCGACCGGCACCGTTCATTTCCGCACTCGCTCACAGGCATACGGACGAGTGACACCATCGTGCGGTGACCTGGTACCGCGTGCGCGTCGACCTCCTCGAGACAACCCCCGCGATCTGGCGTGAGCTGCTCGTGCCGGCGGACCTATCGCTGCCTGAGTTCAGCACCGTCCTTCAGGCAGCGATGGGCTGGGAGAACTCGCATCTGCACTCCTTCGCGCGCACCGCGGAGTCGCACTGGCAGTCCCGGCCGCGGTGGGCGATGGACGTCCCTGGCGAGCCGCTGGAGGGTCCGCACGAGCTCCCGGAGCGGGACGCCACCGTCGCCACGCTCCTCGGCACGCCCGGCGACCAGGCCACCTATCTCTACGACTTCGGCGACGATTGGGAGCATCTCCTCACCCTGGGTGAGATTCTCGACAGCGGTGCCTCCGCCGTCGTCGATCTCGCCTCGCCTGTGCTCACGCAGGGTGAGGGGGTGTGCCCACCGGAGGACAGCGGGGGTGTCGGCGGCTACGACCAGATCCTCGAGAGTGTGGCCGCGCTGGAACGCGGCGAGAGGCTCGAGGAGTGGCCCGAGCAGGTGGTCATGTGGGCGTTCGACACCCTCGACACGGCGCAGATCCGCGCCGCGCTGACCTTCGACCTCGCGGCGCAGCAGTCGCAGGTCGCTGCCGCAGGCGCGCCGCGGCCACCGCTGCATCCCAACCTCTAGGAGACGCTGGCTCCGCTGGCACGCCTGCCCGGGACGTCGCAGCCCTGATCGAGGTTGCGAACCTGGGTACGGCGGTGCCGCCGGTGAGTCTCGACGATGCCGCCCTCCTCACGGAGAACCTGAGCTGGTTCCTGGACCTCGTCGGAGACGGCATGACTCTGACAGGCGCCGGCTACCTGCGGCCCGCCGTCGTGGAGCAGATCTCCGAGCGGCTCCGCCTCGATCGTGAGTGGATCGGGAGCTTCAACCGCGAAGACCTGACGCCGGGCGTCGCCGACTTCCGCAGCCTCATGACCACGCTCGGACTGGTCCGCAAGTCCACGGGGAAGTTGCTGCCGACCAAGGTCGGGGCAGCACTGCGGTCCGTTCCACTCGGGCTGCTGGCGCACGTGGCTGACCGGCTGCCGCTCGGTCGGCAACGGTTCGAGCACGAGGCGGCCCTGCTCGCCTTCGTCGCCGTGCTAGGCGGCGGTGAACCGGTGACCGGGTAGGCCGGCTTGCCCCTGCGGACTACCGCCGCCCCACCTCCTGCGGAGGCAACGACACCTGAGTCCGGTAGTTCGACTCGTTGAACCACGGGTTCCGCGCGGGGTAGTTCGACGCGTCACGCCCTGGCACCTCGGCCTTGTAGATCCAGATCTCGTCCTCGTCCCAGGTGAGGACCTCGTCGACGCCGTCGCCGTCGAGGTCGTACACGGCGGCGCAGAGCACGGGGTGGCCGTCGTCGGGGAACATCACCTGGCGCACGCCGTGCCCATCGATCAGGCCGCCCTGGCGAGGGTGGGTGGACAGCATCGCCAGATCTGCCGGTGCACCGGAACCGTCACTCGGCACCCAGTTCACCAACTGCAGCAGCGACGCGTACGGCATCGGCTCGAAGTCCATGAGCAGTTCGCCGGACTCGCTGAACACCGCATTGACGCCAACTCGCCCCCAGAACGTGTTGCACATGTACTCCAGGCCTGGCCGCTCTGGGATCAGGTTGGCGATGCACATGCTCTGCGCGTGCCCGATGTGGAACCGCGAGACCTCCACACCATCAGCATCCAGTGTGATCAGGCCGGCGTCGCTGCCCGCGATGATCGAGCGCTGCGCCAGCTCGCCGGAGCCGTCGTCGAGGTTCATCACCAGCACGTTGTCGGAGTGGTCCTCGTACGGGGTGTGCCAGAGCACGGTGCCGTCGTCATCGAGGAGCGCGTGCCCGATCATCACCTCGTCGCGACCGTCGCCGTCGATGTCCTTCGGGTAGGGGTAGTGGCCCGTCTTCCCGGCCCAGTGCCACAACAGCGTCAGGTCCTTGTCGTACGCCCAGATGTTCTTGTACCGATCCTTCAACAACAGGCAGTCTGGAAGCCCAGAACCGGTGAGGTCAGCGAACGCGAGGCTGTCCCCCAGCATCCGGAACAGCTCGTCCTCGCCCGCCGGGTTCTGCGGCAGTGTCATCCGCCGCTGCACCTCGCCCGTTCGGCCATCGAGCACCAACAGCTCCGAGTCCCGGCACAGCACCACCTCCGCGACCCCGTCACCATCCCAGTCGTGCACCTGGAAGCACAGGTCCGACGTCGTCGCGAACCGGTTCTCGCTCGGCGTCCCCCACGTCCACAGCAGCTCGCCCTCCAACGTGAAGGCAGCCACCGAGCTGATCGTCGAGTAGTTGTCGCTGCCGAGGCGGTCGGTCCGCCGCGCCACCACCAGCTCGGGCACACCGTCACCGTTGATGTCCCCCACCCGCAGGTTCCGGTCCGTACCCCACGCCCCGGTCTTCAGCCGCTTCCACACGTACGGCCGGACCAGCGGTTCCGCCGCTACCGACCCTGCCGCCACCTCGTGCCGCGAGCCCTCCACCGCCACGTCGCCGAACCGGCACGGGTGGTCCGCGATCAACACCACACCCCCGCCACCACCCGACTCAAGGTCACCGACCACGGAGGCCCCGCCGTCGTACGTGACCGTGACCCGGTCGCCGTCGAGCACGATCTCAAGACCCACGAAGCGGTCAGGATCAACCGCGACCTCCACCTCCGCGAGCACCGTCTCCTCGCTGTAGCGGTGCCGCACCAGCTGCAACGTCGACCCCGAGACCAGAGCGGCGTAGTAGTCCTGGGCGTGCCGGTACCGGAACCCCAGCCCACGCCGCCCCGCGAGCGTCAGCGGCCGCACCCCCACACGCGCCCGCTGCACCACCCACGTCTCGTCGCCCGTGGCCAGCATCGGCGGGTGGTCCACGTGCACGATCGTCTGCTCCAGGCTCCGTGACCCGTCGTTCTCCTCCACCACCTGCCAGTTGCCGCGGCTGGTCGCCGCCCGCCGGTAGCTGTGATGGATCGTCACCTCGCGCCAGCGGCCGCTGTCCGCGAGCTGCGGTACCACGTGATACTCGCCCGACGGCGTGTAGTCACCTGCGATCACGGCGATCGGTAGGTCGGTGAAGTCGTCTTGGAGCAGGGTCTGCATCGGTTGCCTCTCGGGGTTGTGCGGGCCTTCAGCCCTTGGTGGCGCCGGCCGTGAGCCCGGCGACGAACTGACGTGTGAACAGCAGGTAGACGATGACCACGGGCAGCGCGGCGACCGTGAGCCCGGCGAACAGCGCCGGCACGTCGGTGCCGTACTCGCCCACGGCCTGGAACACCGCCACGTTGAGGGTCTGCAGCTCGTTGCGCTGCATGATGAGGATGACCAGCAAGATCTCGTTCCAGACCGACAGCACCTGGAAGATCCCCACAGTGGCCAGCCCCGGCGCCCCCAGCGGCAGGTAGATGGCGACGAAGGTGCGCCACCGCCCTGCGCCGTCGATCGAGGCGGCGTCCGCGATCTCGCTCGGCACCGCTCGGAAGAACCCGTACGTGAGGAAGATCGAGATCGACATGGCGCCGGCCACGAACACCAGGATCAGACCGAGATAGCTGTTGATCAGGTGCGCGGTCCGCAGCATCACGTACAAGGGCGCGATGATCGCCGTCACCGGGATCATCTGACCGATCACGAAGTAGATGAGCGTGCGGCTACGCATGCTCGGCCGCGCGATCACCAGCCCGTACGCTGCCATCGCGGCGAGCAGCAGTATCAGGCTCACTGACGGCACCGTGACCAGCAGCGAGTTGAGGAAGTAGCGGCCGAAGCCCCGCTCGGTGAAGAGCGTGACATAGGTGTCCCACTGCGGGTCCTGCGGCCACAGCCACGAGTTGGTCAGGTACTCCGGCGGCGCCTTCAACGAGGTGAAGACCATCCACACCAACGGGATCACCGTGGCCAGCGAGACGATGCCCAGCACGCCGTAGATCACGGTCGAGCCGACGGCGCGGCGGAGCACCGCCGCCGTCGAACGTTGCCTTCTCATGGGTCGGCTAGTCATCGATCACTCGCGATCGTCCGAGGAAGCGCCAGTACAGGAGCATCACCGTGGCCGTGCAGATCAGGAGTGCCACCGAGAGTGCGGCGCTGTAGCCGAGCTGGAAGTCGTTCATGCCGGCGCGGAACACCAACGTGGCGAGCAGCGAACTCGCGGTGCCTGGCCCACCCTGCGACATCACCCAGACCGGGTCGAACACCTTGAAGGTGCCGATCAGCCCGATGATGATGACGATCGCCGTGATCGGCCGCAGCAGCGGCAGGATGATCGACCACAGCACACGCGCGGAGCCGGCACCGTCGATCCGCGCCGCCTCGGTGAGCTCGGCCGGGATGCCCTGCAGCCCGGCCAGGAAGATCACCATCGCGAAGCCGAAGCCCTTCCAGATGGCGGCCACGATGATGCTGGGAAACACGGTCGAGGCATCGCCCAGCCAGTTCTGCATCAGCTGTTCCTGACCGATCGCCGCCAGGAAGCCGTTGAGCAGTCCGTAGCTGGGAGCCGGGTTGTACACCCGAGACCACAGCATCCCGGCGACCGCCCAGGACAGGATGTACGGGATGAACAGCGTGGTGCGGAACAGCGCCGAGAGGCGTTGCCGGCTGTTGATCAGCAACGCGAGGCCCAGGCCCACCAGCGTGGCCACCACCACCTCGCCGAAGAACCAGATCGCGTTGTTGCGCAGCGAGTGCCAGAACACGTCGTCCTGCAGCATCACCGCGTAATTGCGCGCACCCACGAACTCAGCGGGCCGCAGTCCGTCGTAGGAGAAGACACTGAGCGCCAGCGTGCCCAGGAACGGCGCGGTATGCAGCAGCGTGTAGATCACCAGCGCCGGGAGCAGGAACACCACCGGCGCCCACGATCGCCGTCGAGAGCGCATCGCCGTTCCTAGCTGTTCTGGAACACGGCCTGGACGGTGGTCTCGATCGCTTCCTCGGGAGACTTCGCCTTCGACACGACCTCCTGCACGGCCCGACCCCAGGCCTCGGCCTCGGCCGAGGGCACGTAGTTGTTGTAGAACAGGCCCTCCTCCTCCACGAGGTCAAGCCGCTGCGCAGCGAAACCTGCGAGCGAGTCGGGGTCGATGGCCTCGTTCGCGCTCGCCAGGCTCGAGACCAACCCCGACTCTTCGACCTGCACGCCGAGTTGCTCCGGCTGGACCCACCAGCTGAGCAGATCCATCGCGGCCTCCTCGTCCGGGGTGCCGGCGGTGACGCAGTACATCTGGCCGGCGCCGCCCCAGTACTTCACGATCGGGTCGTCCACAAGCATCACCGGTTCGTCGAACACCGAGATGGTCGGGTCCAGGGCCACCAGGGTGCCGATGTCGTAGCTGGCCGACGGCTTCATGACCGCCTGCCCGCCCACGAACATCGCCTCGGCGTCGGCAGCCGCCATGCCGGTGTCGGTGGTGTCGAGAATGCCGTCGTCGACCATGCGTCGGTACATGTCGAGAGCGTCGATGAACGGTTGTGCGGTGTAATCCTTCGCGGCCGATGCCTCGAGCATCGCCGTGAGACCGACGACGGCGGGAATGATGACCTGCAGCGAGTTGGACGCGGGGCTGATCTCCTTCAGGCCAAGCAGGATCGGGTAGCGGTCCTTCGCTCTTGCCTTCTCCGCGACCACGACGAGTTCCTCGTAGGTGGTGGGCGGCTCGACGCCGAGGTCGTCGAAGCCCTTGGGGCTGTAGAACCACATACCGAAGCGCAGCGCGTCAGCGATGCCGTAGAGGGTGCCGTCGATCGAGCCGGCGTCGATCGCCGCTGGGTAAAGGTCCGCCTCGATGCCGGCGGCCTCGAGTGCGGGCCGGACATCGGCGAGCAGGCCAGCTTGTGCAAAGTCGCGCATGTTGTACTGCGTGATCCCGAGGAACTGGGGCCGGTCGTCGCTGAGCATCGCGGTACGCAGCACGGTGTTGAAGTTCTGGGGCGCGAGGTTGAGGTTGATCCCGACGCCGGACTCCTCCTCGTAGGCATCGGCCAGGTCCTGGAAGGCCGA
>NZ_JBMDXJ010000257.1:0-2008 GCF_048594945.1 Pseudactinotalea sp.
GAGAACCCCTCGGCCCTGGGGCAGCGGTCCGATCTTCTCGCGTGTGACGGGATCGATTCCCTCGTAGATGAATTCAACGAGTTCGTGTCCCTCGCCCCGCACGCCGAGTGCACCGTAGCGGGCGTCGATCAGCTCGATCGCAGTGTGCACGATGGTGCGCAGCGTCGAATCCAGATCCAGGCCCGATGTCACGGTGAGCATGGCGTCCACCAACCCGTCCAGACGATCGCGACTTTCGACGATCTGGTCGATACGGTCGCGAACTTCACCCAGCAGTTCGCGTAGACGCAACTGCGAGAGGGTCTCCGAGATCGGCCGGTCCCTGCCACCGGTCCCCATCCCGGTCATGGTTCCCAGTCTGCACCCTCTGACACTTTTATGACATCTCTACGACCGATTCTCAGCTTCAACCGATCATCTTCTCAGCCGTATCCCGGCCGTTCGTGAGTGTGGAGTTTGGAGACGAACACCGCCGCCTGGGTGCGCCGCTGCATACCCAGCTTGGTCAGCAGCCGGGAAACGTAGTTCTTCACCGTCTTCTCGGCCAGGAACATCCGGTCGGCGATCTGTTTGTTGGTCAGTCCTTCCCCCAGCAGGTCCAGCAAGACACGTTCCTGCTCGCTGAGAACCGACAACGGGTCCGTGTGTTCGGCAGCCCCCCGCAGCTTTGCCATCAGCGCCGAAGCGGCGCGCGTGTCCAACAACGAGCGTCCCGCTCCGACCTCCTTGACGGCGTGCGCCAGTTCCATCCCTTTGATGTCCTTGACCACGTAGCCGCTGGCACCCGCCAGGATCGCGTCGAGCATCGCCTCATCCGAGGTGAACGAGGTCAACATCAGGCAATGCAGATCCGGCATGCGCGACAGCAGTTCCCGGCAGAGCTCGATACCGTTGCCGTCCGGCAGCCGCACATCGAGGACCGCGACGTCGGGGCGCAGCGCCGGAATCCGGCCCAGCGCCTCTGACACCGAGCCCGCCTCCCCGACGATCTCCAACTCGGGGTCTGCGCTGAGCAGGTCGATCAGTCCACGTCGCACCACCTCGTGATCGTCGACCAGGAACACCGTCACCATCGTCGGCCTCTCGAGGGGTTGTGCGGGCACCGAAAGCACCGGCCTGATGTGAGTATCGCTCACAGCACCCGGTTGCTGCCGCAGATCAGCAGCGAACATGTGGTCTCACTGAGCGCGGGATGCGCACCGGTGTTCGGGCCGCCTGAGTTACCCCCGGCCTGCCGTTGGCCGACCACCAGAAGCTCGATCAGATCCCGATGTTGGGCAACGTAATTGACCATGTTGCCCGGCGTGATCACGGCGGCGATGTCCAACGAGGGGTGACGCCTGCGCCACCACTCGAGTTGCTTGTCCAATTGCCCTCGAGCCTGGCGATTGATCGCGGTGGTGTTGGAGGCGTCGGCGACGTCGGAGAACCGCGGCCGCCAGTTACCCAGAACTCGCAGGGGGCGATGCCGGAGCAACGCCTCGGCCACCGCTATCTCGAGAACGTTCGCGCGGTCCGGAGAATCATCGAGTTCAGCGAGGATGAATCCCGACTTCGGTGGGTGCGACTGAGCAATGATCGCCACCGGGCATCGCGCGGTCCTGGACACCACCGCCGCCACCGACCCGTAGTGACGCCCGGTGGACTGTCCGATCCCCCGGCTGCCGAGACAGAGCATGAGCGCCGAGTAGGAGGCATTGATCAGCGCGCGGCGGGCGCTGTCCTGCACGATCTCGACCTCGATCTTCAGCGGCAGGTTCAGGGCCTCGATCGCCATGAAAGCTTCGCGGATCGAGATCTCCGCAGTCGCGAGGTCTCGTGCTGCCTGGTCGGCGCTGGGCACGGGCCGTGGCTCGATGGCATACAGGAGGCGTAGCGGAAGGTCGCGCTCCACTGCCTCGTCGACCGCCCACAGGGCCGCTGTCAGTGCCGCACGTGATCCATCGACACCGACAACGATGGCGGGCGAAGGCGGTGGACGATCCTTCATGGCGGTCCTTTCACAACT
>NZ_JBMDXJ010000258.1:0-5488 GCF_048594945.1 Pseudactinotalea sp.
CCACCTGGGCGGAGACCAGCAGCACGAAGGTGTCGGGATCCGCCATCACGTTCAGCGTCCCCAGGTCGAGCTGTCGGAGCCAGGTGTTGAGCACGCCGCCGGCGCCGAGGCTCTGCTGGAAGAAGCCCACCACGATCACCCAGGACAGGAAGTGGGGCAGGTACAGCACGGACTGCAGCGTCGCCCGCATCCAGGGCCACGCGAGCGAATGGATGAGCAGCGCCAGAGCGATCGGCACCGGGAAGAAGAGCACGAGCTGGACGGCGGTGATCTCGAGCGTGTTCAGGACGGCCGTCCAGAACGAGGGGTCCTGGAACAGGAGAGTGAAGTTCCGCAGGCCCACCCAGGGGCTCTCGGTGATGGGGATGTACGGCTGGTAGTCCATGAACGCGATGACGTTCCCGACCAGCGGCACGTAGACGAACAGCAGCAGAAGGACCAGCGCGGGGACGACCATGATCGCCATCGGGTAGTCACGTCGCACTCGCGCCGCGAAGGACTGGCGACGGGCCGGGGGCAGCGAGGGTCGGCCCTCGACGTGCCCGGAGGGCACCCGGGGCACTCCGGGTGCCGGCGGGGCCGGACGGGTGGGTGAGGTGAGGTTCACGGTGGCTCCTTCGCGCACGGCCGGACTGTCGGTCGGGACGGCTGCGCGCCTCCTTGCGGGCTCCCGACTGCCTGGACAGCATCGGCAGGTGGCATGATCGTCGTCAAGCACTACTGATCATTCGAACAGAGAACGAACAGAAGGAGGCTCGATGGATCTCCACGAGCGACAGCAGCGGATCCTCGCCGAGCTCCGCCTGCACGGAAGCCTCTCGGCGGCGGACTTCGCCTCCCGCACCGGGGTCTCGGCCATGACTGTGCGTCGTGACCTGCGTGAACTCGCCGATGAGGGCAGGCTGCGTCGCGTGCACGGCGGCGCGGAGTCCGTGGACACAGCGTCCCTCGGGGGCGCGCACCACCGCCCCGCCGTTCGCTCCGGCGCTGATCGCAGTCAGGTCGCGACGCCGCTGTTCACGCTCGGACAGGTGAGCCCGGACCCCACCTATCACTTCCCTCCGATCGTCGACAGCGCAGTGGAGCGGGCTCGTGAGCTGGGCGGACGTGTGGTGCTCGGGGTGTCCCGGTACCAGCGCGAGCGCGAGAGCCACCAGGTCGAACGCCTGCTCGCCGGGGGCGTCGACGCTCTGCTGGTGACCACGACGGTCGCGGACTCCGTCGAGATGCTCGCCCGCCTCGCTCAGCTCACGATTCCCGTCGTGCTGGTCGAGCGATCCGCCGAAGAGGCCCCGATCGGCAACGCGCTCGAATCGGTGCGCACCGACCATGCGACCGGGATGGTGCTCGCGGTGCAGCACCTCGTCGAGCTGGGGCACGAGAACCTGCGCGCGATCGCGTACGGCACTCCCACCACCCCCTTCCTCCGCCAAGGGCTCGAGCGAGCGAAGCGCCGGCTGGGCCTGGCCGCGGGGGCGGAGCTCTTCGAGGTCGGCGAGGCCGACAGCACCGGTGGGGACCTTCGGGCACTGCTCGACGAGGCGATGGCCGACGGCGTGACCGCACTCGTGGTGCATTCCGATCACCTCGCCGTGGATCTCACCGGCATCGCGGTGGCGAGCGGGCTCGACGTGCCCGGTGACCTCTCGATCGTCGCCTACGACGACCAGGTCGCGGCGCTCGCCGAGGTGCCGCTCACGGCGGTCACGCGTCCCAGCCGAGACCTCGGTGCGCTCGCCGCCACCATGGCCTTCGAGCGGCTCGCCGCGACGGACACGGTGAGCGCGAGCCGCCACGTGACGTTGTGCCCGCGCCTGACCGTCAGGAGCTCCACGGCTCCTCCTGTCTGATGTGCGGAAGATGTTCGAATGAACGGGTCATCTTGACGATGCGTGGGCGTGGCGGCTGAGATGTCAGGGTCGACGAACCCGAGGAGACCACCGATGATCAGACCGAGGACGACCGCAGGCATCCTGATGCCCGAGCAGACCTTTCGCCGCGTGTTCAGCCAGGTCGACATCCGGCGGCTCGAGACCGATCCAGCACTCGAGCTGCTCGCGGACCGACCGCTCGACCTGGACGTCGCGGCGGACCGCTCCCTGCTCGCACGGACCGAGGTGCTGATCACCGGCTGGGGCACCCCGATGATCGACACGGAGATGCTCTCGCTGATGCCGAACCTGCGCGCCATCGCACACTCCGCGGGGACGGTGCGCCCCGTGGTCGATCCGGTCGTCTACGAGCGCGGCATCGCGGTGAGCTCCGCCGCGGCTGCCAACGCCATCCCGGTGGCCGAGTACACGCTCGCGCTCATCGTCCTCGGTGCCAAGCGCGCCTTCTGGGCGGCGGACAGCGTGCGTGCAGGGCGCCTGGAGCCGGATCTCGAATCCGCGTGGCCGGAGGTCGGCATCCGTGGCCGCACCGTCGGGATCGTCGGTGCCTCCACGATCGGTCGCCTCGTCATCCAGCGCCTGCACGCCCTCGAGCTCGAGGTGCTCCTATACGACCCCACGCTCCACCCCGTCGAGGCGGCCGAGCTCGGGACGACGGCGGTGGAGCTCGGCGACCTGGTCGAGCGCAGCGACATCCTCTCGCTGCACGCTCCGTCGCTGCCCGGCACGCGCGGCATGATCGACCGGGAGCTCATCGACCGGATGCGTCCCGGCGCCACCGTGATCAACACGGCTCGCGGCGACCTGCTGGACCAGGAGGCGCTCGCCGACCGGCTCGAACGCGGGGATCTCGTCGCGCTGCTCGACGTCGCTGCCGAGGAGCCGCTGCCGCTGCACAGTCGACTGCGGAGCACGCCGAACACCTTCCTCACACCGCACATCGCCGGATCGATCGGCACCGAGCTGGGACGGCTCTCCGCCCATGCGGTCGAGGAAGCGCTCGCCTTCGCTGCACAGGGTGCGTTCCGTCGCGGCATCGATCAGCAGTCGTTCGCCCTGCGCGCCTGAGTCCCACCCCCGAGGAGCAGCCATGACCTGGAACGCATCGTCCCCCGTCCCCGTCGGCCACGCCGCCGATCCGGATGGATCCGCTTTCACTCCGGGCCGCCCGGGCGAGGACGATCCCACCGCCACCGCCACCGCCACCGCCACCGCCACCGCGCCCGCCGACCCCGACACCGCGAGCCTGCGGGCGCTGCTGACTCCGTCCGTTCGCGAAGGCCTGCGCCCGAAGTCCTGGCGTGCCGCCCCACCCGTCGAGGACCGCGCGGCCTGGGCGGAAATCTCCGCAGCCGACCGCGCCGCCGTGCTCGAGGGCGCACAAGACTTCGAGAAGCGCCTCGCTCGCCAGGGCCCCAGCCTGAGCCTGTGGCACCACTACGCTGCGACCGGCGAGCGCACCCCGTACGAACAGGCGCAGCGTTCGCTGCTGGGAGCTGTCGGCAGCTCGGCGCTGGCGCTCGCGGTCACCGGGGAGGAGCGCTGGGCGCAGTCCTGTGCCGACGCCGTGTGGCGGCTGTGCGAGCTGAGCGCCTGGTGCCTGCCCTCTCACTACGCGCTGCCCGAGTCCGGGCGGAGACCACCGCTCCCACAGCCGGGACGGGACATCCTCGACCTCTCCGACGGCTATGTGGGCGGGATGCTCGCCGCCGTGGACACTCTCGCCGGAGACCATCTCGAACGACGCTATCCGGGCCTGCGGGCGCGGGTGCACCACGAGATCTGGCGCCGCGTGCTAGAGCCCTGGCGCCAGGAGACGTACTTCTGGCACGGTCTCGAGGAGACGCCCAACAATTGGGCCCCCTGGATCGTCTCGAACGTCCTCACCTGCGCGGCAGTGGTCGAGCCGGACCGCGGGGCTCTCGCCGCGGATGTGGAGCGAGCGCTGGTGATCCTCGACCGCTTCCGCGCCGGGTACGCTCCGGACGGCTCTTGCGACGAGGGCGCCACCTACTGGTGGTGGGCCGGCGCCCAGCTCTTCGAGGCGCTCGAGGTGCTGCGCGAGATCAGCGGTCGGGATCTTGACGGCAACGTCGTCGCCCCGATTCCCGCAATGAGCCGTTTCCCGATGCGCATGCAGATCGACGCGCACCGCCAAGTGAACTACTCGGATGGTTCCGCCGCGCTCCCGCCGAACGCTAACTGGCACCTGCTGGAGAGGTTCGGGGACCGAGCCGGCGAACCGGATGTGGTGCGCCATGCCCGATGGATGGGGCGGCAGCATCCGTTCCGTCTCCCGGAACAGATCGCTCCCCAGTTCCAGCGCGTGCTCCAGGAGCTGCGAGATCCCGGATGGGCGCGGGAACCGGCCGCTCCGGGCATGCCCCGCTCCTGGTACGCACCGGGCACCGAGCTCGCCGTCATGCGCGAGTGCCAGGGGGCGGTGGACGGCTGGTTCCTCGCCGCGAAGGGCGGGCACAACGACGTCTCCCACAACCACAACGACGTCGGCGGAGTGATCGCCACGCTCGACGGCCTGCCCGTGCTGATCGACGTGGGCGTCGAGACGTACCGTCGGGAGACCTTCGACGAGGCCACCCGCTACACGATCTGGACCATGCGCAGCGCGTACCACTCCTGTCCTCTGCCCGGCGGCGTGGAGCAGGAGCCCGGACGCGACCGTGGCGCCCGCGGCACCGTCGCGCTAGAGACCCCCCAGCGCTCCGGCCTGCGCCTGGACCTCGCGGGCGCGTATCCGTCCGACGCCGGGCTCGACAGCGCCTGGCGCGAGGCGGCCCTGGACCGCGAGGCCCGGACGATCACCCTGCACGACAGCTGGCGCTTTACGTCCTCGCGCGTCATGACCCTCGTGCTCATGACCGCCGCGCCGCCGTCGCAGGAGGCCGAGGGCGTGCTGCGCCTGGGACCTGCCCGCGCCCGCTACGACGCCGCGCGCTTCACCGTGCAGAGCGAACGGATCGCGGTCGAGGACGAGAAGCTGACGGCGGTGTGGGGTGATGCGGTGCACCGCATTCTGCTCATCGAGCGCGAGCCGGCGGCGGAGGGGGAGTCGCTGATCGTGTTCGAACGGGCATAGGGAAAGCGGCTCCCGGCCACCGGGCGGCGGGCGAGGACGGCGCGACAGCTCACTCGTCCCGCAGGCCGTAGCGCTCCCGCAGGATGCCTGTCCGCCTCGCACCGGGCAGCAGCGCTGGGGCGCAGAATCACTGAGCCTTCGGAGCCCAGCGGTTCCAGGTGTCCACGACCTCGGTGAGATGCACGCGCATGGCGGCGGCGGCGGCGGAGGGGTCGCGGGACGCGATGCCGTCTGCGATCGAGCGATGGGCGGCCGCGACCGTGGACAGCCGATCGGGATCCATCGAGAACGTGGCGACGCGGGTGTCCAGGAGCGAGCGTCCCAGGGCGTCGAGCAGGATCACGAAGAAGCTGTTCCGCGAGGCGACGGCGATGTTGCGGTGGAACACCGCATCGTTGCGCGACGCGTCGACGAGATCGTCCGCGGTGAAGGTCTCGAGCTCGTCGCAGAGGCTGTAGAGGCCGGTGATCTGCTCGTCGTCGATGTTCCGTGCGGCCTG
>NZ_JBMDXJ010000259.1:0-13282 GCF_048594945.1 Pseudactinotalea sp.
GTCTCGCTTTACCTCGACCGCGGTGGGGGGGGGCGGGGGGGGGGGGGGGGGGGATAGGGGAGTGACCTTTCGCACGGCAGGATGGGAGGTATCCGCCGGCAGTCACCGATATCTTGATATCGAGACGTCAACGAGAACCACGAAACGGAGCACAGGTGCCTGAATCGACGATCATCTATACGTACACCGACGAGGCACCGGCGCTGGCGACGGCGTCCCTGCTGCCGATCATCAAGAGCTTCACCCACCAGGCGGGGGTCGAGGTCGAGACCCGCGACATCTCCCTCGCCGGCCGCATCCTGGCCGCGTTCCCGGAGGCGCTCACGCCCGAGCAGCAGACCCCGGACGCGCTCGCTGAGCTCGGCGCCCTCGCCCAGACGCCCGAGGCGAACATCATCAAGCTGCCGAACATCTCGGCCTCGGTCCCCCAGCTCAAGGCGGCGATCGCCGAGCTGCAGGCGCTCGGGTACGCGCTTCCGAACTACCCGGAGGAGGCCGTCACCGAGACCGACCGCGCAGTCAAGGCGGCCTATGACGCGGTCAAGGGCTCCGCCGTCAACCCGGTGCTGCGCGAGGGCAACTCCGACCGTCGCGCCCCCGCTTCGGTCAAGGCCTACGCCCGCAGCCACCCGCACTCGATGGGTGCGTGGACCGCCGACTCCCAGACCAACGTCGCCACGATGGGCGCGCACGACTTCGCCTCGAACGAGAAGTCCGTGGTGCTCGGCCAGGACGACACCCTGCGCGTGGAGCACACCGCCTCCGACGGCAGCGTGACCGTGCTCAAGGAATCGATCCCGGTCCTGGCCGGCGAGGTCGTCGACGCCTCGGTCATGGACGCCGCAGCCCTGCAGGCCTTCCTCGCCGAGCAGGTGCAGCGCGCCAAGAGCGACGGTGTGCTGTTCTCGGTGCACCTCAAGGCCACGATGATGAAGGTCAGCGACCCGATCATCTTCGGTCACGCCGTCCGGGCCTTCCTGCCGCAGGTGTTCGAGACCTACGGCGCCGTGCTGGCGGAGGCGGGCCTGTCCCCCAACGATGGTCTCGGCGCGATCCTCGCCGGCCTCGCGGAGCACCCGCAGGGCGAGGAGATCACCGCCGCGATCCAGCAGGGTCTCGCGGACGGCCCCGAGCTCGCGATGGTCGACTCCGATCACGGCATCACCAACCTGCACGTGCCGAGCGACGTGATCGTGGACGCCTCGATGCCGGCGATGATCCGCACCTCGGGCCACATGTGGGGCCCGGACGGCGAGGAGGCGGACACCCTCGCGGTGCTTCCCGACTCCTCCTACGCGGGCATCTACCAGGTCGTCATCGACGACTGCCGGGCCAACGGTGCCTACGACCCGACGACGATGGGCTCGGTCCCGAACGTCGGGCTGATGGCGCAGAAGGCCGAGGAGTACGGCAGCCACGACAAGACCTTCGAGATCGCCGCCGACGGCGTGGTCCGGGTCCTCGACTCGGCCGGCACCACCCTGCTCGAGCACGCGGTCCGCACCAGCGACATCTGGCGCGCCTGCCAGACCAAGGACGCTCCGATCCGCGACTGGGTCAAGCTCGCCGTCACCCGCGCCCGCGCGACCGGCGCCCCCGCGGTGTTCTGGCTCGACGAGGCGCGCGCGCACGACGCCAACCTCATCGCCAAGGTCAACGACTACCTCGGAGAGCACGACCTGGACGGCCTCCAGATCGAGATCAAGGCCCCGGTCGAGGCCATCGCCTTCTCGCTCGAGCGCATCCGCCGCGGCGAGGACACGATCTCGGTCACCGGCAACGTGCTCCGTGACTACCTGACCGACCTGTTCCCGATCCTCGAGCTCGGCACCAGCGCCAAGATGCTCTCGGTCGTGCCGTTGATGAACGGCGGCGGCCTGTTCGAGACGGGTGCCGGCGGCTCAGCCCCCAAGCACGTGCAGCAGCTCGTCAAGGAGAACTACCTGCGATGGGACAGCCTGGGCGAGTTCCTCGCGCTGGCCGTCAGCCTGGAGCACCTCGCCCAGAGCACCGACAACCCGCGCGCCCAGGTGCTCGCCGACACCCTCGACCGCGCCACCGGCACGTTCCTGGGCGAGAACAAGTCGCCGGCGCGCCGCGTGGGCGGCATCGACAACCGCGGCAGCCACTTCTACCTCGCGCTGTACTGGGCGCAGGAACTGGCGCAGCAGACCGCGGACGCCGAGCTCGCCGCCCTGTTCGGCCCGGTGGCCGAGCAGCTGTCCACGAACGAGCAGACGATCGCCGCCGAGCTCCTCGCCGTCCAGGGGTCGCCCACCGACATCGGCGGCTACTACCGCACCGACCCCGCGAAGGTGGACACGGTGATGCGCCCGTCCGGCACGCTGAACGGGATCCTCGCCACCCTCGCCTGAGGCGAGGAGGCCTCACGCACTCGAGAGCCGCCGTCGGGAATCATGCCCGACGGCGGCTCTCGCCGTGAGAAGACATGGTCACCTTCAGCGGGCACCCAGGTGGGGATGCAAGGATGCTCGGCGGCACCCACACCCGAGCAGAGGATTCCCATGACGGCGCAACCGCTGTCCGCGCAGCCGCAGCAGGCAGAGCTCGACCCCGACGTGTTCGACGAACCGGCACCGGAGCCGTCGCTGCTCCCCCGGGTGGCCGCGGAGCTGTTCGGCACGTTCGTGCTGGTGACGGCGATCATCGTGGTCGCAGCGTTCGGGGCACTCGGCACCCAAGGTGCGACCGCGCTGCACGTCGCGCTCGCCGGCGGCCTGGCACTGATCGCGATGGTGGTGGCGTTCGGGTCACTGTCGGGCGCGCACCTCAACCCGGCGGTCAGCCTCGGCGCCGCGATCGCAGGTCGGCTGAGCTGGGCCGACCTGGTGCCCTACATCGTGGCGCAGACCCTCGGCGCGGTCGCAGCGGGCGGTCTGCTGCGCGTGATCACGCCGCCCACGCTCCCCGAGGGGCTCGGCATGACCGACGTCCGCGCCTTCATCAGTGGGACCGCGAACGGCTTCGGGGACCACTCCCCGATCGCCTCGCTCTCCGGCGGTGCTGTGACGTTCTCGACGGCGCAGGCCCTGATCGTCGAGGCCGTCGCCACCGCGGTTCTCGTGGGTGTGGTGCTCGCGGTCACGCGTCGCCCGAACCCCGCGGCACCGCTCGCGATCGGCGCGACGCTGACGGTCACGATCCTCGTCGCCGCGCAGGTCACCAACGCTGCCATCAACCCTGCCCGTGCCACCGGCACCGCGCTGTTCGCGGAGCCGTGGGCCGTGCAGCAGCTGTGGCTGTTCTGGCTGGCGCCGCTGCTCGGCGGTGTGATCGCCGGGCTGATCGCGCTCATGGTCGATCGCAGTACCGCGCCCGCTGAGGCGTGGGACGACGAGGACGACGACTGGGATGACGACGAGGAGGACGAGGACGAGGACGGCGAGGGGGCGGAGAGCGAGATCGCTCCGGAGCCGGCCCCCGCCGTCGCAACAGCACCCGACCCGGCCGACATCGAGCTCGCCGATCTCCAGGCCGAGGTCGAGGAGCCGGAGGAGTCCTCGGACGACGAGGACACCGACAAGAACGAGGAGCGGCCGAAGGCCTGAGCGGCTACGCCGGATCGGAGACCAGCGGCAGCAGCTCGCGGAGGTCGCCGATCCGGCGGGCAGCGCCGGCGTCCAGCGGGATGCCGGGTGTGACGAGCAGCGCGCCGTCGACGCCGGCCGCACGCCCGGCCTCGAGGTCCACGGGCCGGTCGCCCACCACGAGGACGTCGGTGGGCTGCAGGTGGTGGCGCTGCAGCAACGCCTCGATCAGCGCAGGTGAGGGCTTGCGGGGGTGGCCGTCGGGGGCACAGACCATGTCGTCGACCGCGAGGCCGGTGGCGGTGATCAGCTGTTCGGCGCTGCTGCGGTCGCGGTGGGTGGCCACGAGGTTGAGTCCACCGGCCGCCCGGATCGCGGCCATCACCTCCTGGGCTCCCGCCATCACCGGCGCGGGTGTGTGCTGCCAGTAGTCCTTGACGCCGTCGTAGGCGGCGCTCAACTCCTCCTCGGGCACCCCAGTCCGCACCGCGAGCGCCTCGATCGCGTGCCCGCTGGAGACGCGGGTGAGTGCGGCGACCTCCGCCACGCGACTCTGCGCCTGGTCACCGAACGCGGCGCGCGCGAGCGCGCGATCCACGTCCGGGTAGGTGTCGATCAGGGTTCCACCGAGGTCCCAGATGATGGTGCGCACCGGCGTCACGCTACCCCCGCCCCACAACAACAGGTGACAAGAGATTCCCGGTGAGCCCCGCCGTCGGGAAGGATCGCAGGGGTGAGCCAGAACGTCACTGCCGACCAGCTCCGGGACGCGCTGCGCGCGGACCACCCGGAGAACGCGCCGATGATGCGATGGTGGTGGTTCGGACCTGCGGTCGAGCGCACCGAGCTGGATCGTGAGCTGACCACGATGGCAGCGGCAGGGCTGGGCGGTGTGGAGGTTGCGTTCGTCTACCCGCTGGAGGAGGCGACCACGACGTTCGGCTCCCCCGAGCTGCTCGCCGATCTGCGGTGGGCGGCCGAGCGGGCGCGCGAGCTCGGGTTGCGGTTCGACCTGACGATCGGCAGCGGCTGGTCCTACGGCGGGCCGCACATCACCCCTGACCTCGCGGCACGCGGGCTGCAGTGGGACCGCCGCGAGATCGGCCTCGGCGCCCACGAGCTCGCCGTGTCGGCGCCGTTCCCGGGTGACGAGCTCGTGGCCGCCTACCTCGCTCCGGGATCGGCGCAGGAGCCCGTCTCGCACACCGTGCAGCTCGACGTGCAGCCGGTCGGCGACTCCTGGCAGGTCACCGTGCCCGACGGCTCCGGCACCCGCCACGTGCTGGTGGCGTGGTCCCGCCTGACCGGTCAGCAGGTCAAGCGCGCGGCCGTGGGCGCCGAGGGGCCGGTGCTTGACCACTACAGCGCCGCCGCCACCCAGGCGCACCTGCGCGCGGTGGCGGATCCGATGCTCGACGCCGTGCCCGCCGAGCTGCTCGGCTCGGTGTTCTGCGACAGCCTCGAGGTCTACCACGCTGACTGGACCCCGGACCTGGCTGCAGAGTTCGCGGCCCGCCGCGGCTACCCGTTGCTGCCCGAGCTGCCGCGGCTGCTGCAAGCGCACGGCGATCAGGCCCACCGGCTGCGCGCCGATTACCACCGCACTCTGGTGGACCTGTACGAGGAGCGGTTCGTGGCCGTGGTGCAGGCGTGGGCGGCGGGTTGTGGCGTGCCGTTCCGGATCCAGGGCTACGGCACCCCGCCGGCCACGCTGAGCAGCTACCGCTTCGCTGACGCCTTCGAGGGCGAGGGATGGGGCTGGACCGAGCTGACGGCGACCCGGTGGGCGTCCTCAGCGGCGCATCACTACGGCCGCGACGTGGTCTCCTGCGAGGCATGGACCTGGGTGCACTCGCCCTCGTTCCGCGCCACCCCGCTGGACCTGCTGGCCGAGGCGCACGAGCACCTGCTCAACGGGGTGACGCTGTTGATCGGGCACGGCTGGCCGTACTCCCCCAGTGGTGCCCCCGGGCTCGGCTGGTTCTTCTACGCCGCCGGCTGCCTCGACGACCGCAACCCGTGGTGGCCGGCCATGCCTGCCGTCACGGCGCACCTGAGCCGGTTGAGCTGGCTGCTGCAGCAGGGATCGGGCGTCGCGGACGTGGCCGTGTACGTGCCGACCGAGGACCTGCTCGCGCAGTCGGCGACCGGCATCGGCGGCTCGCTCGATGTCTGGCGCGAGGCGAACCGCACGATCACCTCCGACGTGCTCGGCCCGATCCGCCGCAGCGGCCTCGACTACCGGCTGTTCGACGACGACGTGCTCACCCATGCTGCCCCCGAGCCGCCGGCCGTGGTGATCGTGCCGAGCACGCGCACGCTCCCCTCGGCCACACGGGAGTGGCTCGAGGCGGCCGCCCGATCGGGTTCGACCGTGCTGATGATCGACTCCTCGGTCTCGCCCACCGGGTCTCGCGCCATCTCGACGGCGGAGCTCGGGTCTGTCCTGCGACTCGTCGCGGCTGCGCCGTTCGGTGAGGCGGAGAGCGAGATCGGGCTCGTGCACCGGCGCGTGGGCGACCTGGAGGTACGCGTGCTGGCGAACACGGCCTCGACACCCCAGCAGGTGACCGTGGACGTCGAGGGTCCGTGGCAGCGCTGGCACCCGAGCACCGCCGAGGTGACGGCCTCCGGGACGGGACCGGCCGCCGTCGGGCTCTCGCCGTACGAGGCGACGATCCTGGTGAGCGGCGCCGAGATGGAGACCATGTCCGTCGAGGCTGCGGGCAGCGAGACGGTGTCGTTGACCGACGGATGGCGGGTCGCGTTCGCGGACGAGGCCAGCGAGCCGGTGACGCTGCCGCACCGGTGGGAGGACCAGCCGGGGCGGGCGGGATACTCCGGGAGCGCGACGTACTCGACGACGGCGGAGCTCCCGGGGGCGAGTTCGGCCGTGCTCGATCTCGGGCCGGTGACGTCGCTCGGCGATGGCCGCAGCCCGCAGCGCGGCATGGTGGGACCGGCCTATCGGGCGGCGGTGCGTGGCCCTGTCGGCGAGGTCGCGCTGGTGCGGGTGAACGGGCTGGACTGCGGTGCCGTGGTGGCGCCGCCGTACCGCATCGACGTGAGCGAAGCGGTGCGACCCGGCGCGAACACGATCGAGATCACGGTGCACAACACGGCTGCCAACGCCCTCGCCCACGACGGCGAGATCAGCGCGCTGGTCGAGCGGACCGAGGCCAGGTACGGCCGGCGGTTCGTGCTGCAGGAGCTCGGCAAGGCGCTCGACGGCGTGGCGTCGGGGCTGCTCGCGGTGCCGGCGGTGGAGCTCAGCCGAGGTTCGACGGCGGAAGCGTGAGCGTGACGATCGCGATCAGCAGCGCGCCCGCGACCATCAGCGTCACGTCGAAAGCACGGGATCTGACCGCGATGCCGTACGGCCCGGGCGCCGGGCTCACGGCTCGCACGATCGCGAACGCGAGCAGCACGGCCGCGAGCAGCAGCAGAGCGACCCGCACGCCCAGCGTCACCGAGACCGCCACGGTCGCGACGACCGCGAGCATCGCCAGCCACATCATGATGCGGGTCCGGTGCACGGGCTTCACCGGGGGCGGGTCGTCGGGTGGCACGGGCATGAGCCTAGTGTCCCGAGATACGTTGGCGACGTGACCGCAGCCGTGCCGCATCCTGTCCCGTCCCGAGTCGCCGTGGTGGGAGGTGGCCTGGCGGGCCTGCGGACGCTCGCGGAGCTGCGCGGCCAGGGCTTCTCGGGCCAGCTCACCTGGGTCGGCGCCGAGCCGACGCCGGCCTACGACCGGCCGCCGTTGTCGAAGGAGCTGCTCTCACGCGTCGAACCGCTGTGGCTCGCGGAGGACCTCGATCACAACCACGCCGCGCTGGCCGATGCCGTGCACCTGGGACGCACCGCGACCGGGCTGCGCCGGGTCGGCTCAGAGCTGGTGGTGTCCACCGACGCCGGCGAGCTGGTCGCCGATGCCGTGGTCGCGGCGACCGGGTCCGTGCCGGTGCGCCCGTGGCCCGATGCGGTCGCCCTGCACGACGCCGCCGACGCCGAGCACCTGCGAGCGCAGGTCCGGCCCGGTCGCCACGTGGTGATCATCGGTGCCGGGTGGATCGGTGCCGAGGTCGCGGGCGTCGCGGCCGGTGCGGGCCTGCGCGTCACGGTGCTGGAGGCCGGGTCGGCTCCGCTGTGGCGGCAGCTCGGGGACGTCGCGGGCGAGCGGACCCGGGAGTGGTACGCCACGGCCGGCGTGGAGCTACGCACCGACGTGGTGGTCACCGACGTGACCGGCGGTGAGGTGAGGCTCGACGACGGCAGCACGGTCACGGGTGACGTGGTGCTCTCCGCGGTGGGCGTGCGCCCCGCGACCGCGTGGCTCGACAGCGCGGTGCCGCTGCTCGCCTCCGGCCACGTGGCAACCTCCCGCAGCGGGCGAACCGACACCGCCGGGATCTGGGCAGTCGGCGACGTGGCGCTGCGCTCGACGCTGCACTTCGGCCCCGTTCCTGGAGGGCACTGGTTCGCGGCGCTGCGCGACCCGGCTCTGGCTGCTGCAGACATGCTCGGGCACCCACTCCCGCTCACCGAGGCCGCCCCGGAGGTGTTCTCCGACCAGCTCGGTCACCACCTGGAGGTGATCGGACGGCTGGTCCGCGACGACGAGCCGGGCGCGCAACGCGTGCTCCGGCGCGCCGAACACGGTTGGACCGAGCTCCACGTGAGTGGGCAGGCCTTGGTGGGCGCCGTCGTCGTCGATCTCCCGCGCGAGGTGGCCGCGGTGCGCAAGCTCCTGCGTGGCGAGAGCTTGCCGCGCCTCGACCTCACCCTCGCCGCCGACCCGGCCACCCCGCTCCGCGCCGCCACCCTCTAGCGATCAGTGGAAGAAGTGGCGGGTGCCGGTGAGGTAGAGCGTGACACCGGCGGCCTGGGCGGCCTCGATGACCTCGGCATCGCGCACCGAACCTCCCGGCTGCACGATCGCGCGGACGCCCGCGTCGATGAGGATCTGCGGGCCGTCGGCGAACGGGAAGAACGCGTCGGAGGCAGCGACGGCGCCCCGCGCCCGCTCGTCGCCGTGCCCGTTCGCCCGCTCGACCGCGAGACCGCACGAGTCGACCCGGTTGACCTGCCCCATCCCGATGCCCACCGAAGCGCCGCCGTGCGCGAGCAGGATCGCGTTCGACTTCACTGCCCGCACCGACCTCCACGCGAAGGCGAGGTCGGCCAACGTGGCTTCGTCCGCCGCCTCGCCCGCGGCGAGGGTCCAGCTGGCAGGGTCGTCGCCAGGTGCGTCGACACGGTCGACCTGCTGCACCAGCAGACCGCCGGAGATCTGTCGCTGCTCGACGGCGTTGCTCGGCGGCGACGCCACCTCGAGCAGGCGGATGTTCTTCTTCTGCGTGAGGATCTCAACCGCCTCGGGCGTGAAGCCCGGCGCGACGACCACCTCGGTGAAGACGTCCTTGATCTGGTTCGCCGTGGCCTCGTCCACGGTCCCGTTGGTGGCGATCACGCCACCGAACGCGGAGACCGGATCGCACGCGTGGGCCCGCGCGTGGGCCTGCGCGATCGAGGACCCCACCGCGATCCCGCACGGGTTCGCATGCTTGATGATCGCGACCGTGGGCTGCTCGCCGTGGTCGTGCGCGGCACGCCAGGCGGCATCGGCGTCCACGTAGTTGTTGTAGCTCATCTCCTTGCCGTGCAGCTGCCGCGCGGCGGCGAGCCCGCCACCTGACGCATCGGCGTACAGCGCCGCTTGCTGGTGCGGGTTCTCCCCGTAGCGCAGGACGGCGGAGCGCACCCCGGTCGTGCCGGTCCAGCTGGGCAGGGCCTCGTCGGGCTCGACGACGCCGCCGAGCCAGCTCGCCACCGCGACGTCGTAGCTCGCGGTGTGCCGGAACGCCTCGGCCGCGAGCGCGGTGCGCTCGGCGAGGGTGAAGCCGCCGCGCTGCACCGCCTCGATCACACCGGAGTATCGGGCCGGGTCCACGACCACGGCCACGCTCGGGTGGTTCTTCGCTGCCGCCCGCACCATCGACGGCCCGCCGATGTCGATCTGCTCGACGCACTCGTCCTGCGACGCGCCGGAGGCCACCGTGGCCGTGAACGGGTAGAGGTTGACGATCACGAGGTCGAACGGCTCGACCTCGAGGTCCTGCAGCTGCTGCACGTGATCGGGCAGTCGCCGGTCGGCGAGGATGCCGGCGTGCACGCGCGGGTGCAGCGTCTTGACCCGCCCGTCGAGGCACTCGGGGAACCCGGTGAGCTCCTCCACGGGCGTGACAGGCACCCCGGCGCCCGAGATGCGGGACGCCGTCGAGCCGGTCGACACGATGGAGACCCCGGCGGCGTGGAGCGCCCGGGCGAGCTCCTCGAGCCCGGTCTTGTCGTAGACGGAGATCAGTGCGCGGCGGATGGGGACGACGTCAGTCATGGAGGGCTCTCCTGGTTCGGGTGCGGTCACCGTGCGCACCCAGGCGATCGGTGCGCGTCAGGCAGAGCCTCCGACCGCTCCCAGGTGGTGCTCCACCTCGACGCCAGTCACGATCGGACGGGCACCATGCTAGCCGAGGACCACCCTGCGTCCCTCGACGCGGAACCCCTCGCGGCCCAGCCGTCCGACCCACTCCACGAGCTGGTCGCGCTCGGCGACCTTGATGCGCTCGGTGAGCGCGTCGACGTCATCGCCGTCGAGGACCGGCACCGCGACCTGGGCGACGATCACGCCGGTGTCGATCCCGGCGTCGACCACGAACAGCGTGGCACCGGTGATCTTGACCCCGTACTCGAGCGCGTCGCGGGGCCCGTGGATGCCGGGGAAGGCGGGCAGCAGAGCGTTGTGCGTGTTGAGGTACCTGCCCCCGAACTCACCCAGGAACGCCTCGCCCGCGAGCTTGAGGAAACCCGCGCTGATCACGAGATCGGGCTGGTGCGCGGCGACCTGGGCGGTGAGCTCGGAGTCCCACGCCTCTCGACTGGGGTGGTCCTTGACGCGCTCCATGAACGTCGGCACCCCCGCCTGCGCTGCCAGCGCGAGCCCGGTGCAGTCACGATCCGCCCCGACGGCGACGATCTCGACCCCGTACCCGGGATCGCGGGCGGCATCGAGCAGGGCGGCGAGGTTGCTGCCGCCACCGGAGATCAGGACGACAGCGCGGGTCGGGTTCGGCACGGTCCCCCACCCTACTGACCTGCCCGACCGCTGGTGTCCGGCGGCGGCGGACCGTGAAAGAATCAACCTCTCAAGCCAGCCGAGTCGACGACAGACCCTCGTGAGCAACCCGTACGCACCGCCGGACCCGAACAAGCCGCGCCCTCCCGAGCGGAAGCCACCGCCTCGAGGCTGGCAGCAGCGGCCGCAGCAGCGCGCGCCGGAGCCACCACCGGAGCTCACACCCGAGCAGGCACGATCGGTCACGTCGGGCACGTTGGTCTTCGGTCTGATGATGATGGGTGCGCTACTGGCCGGGAACCTGCCGATCCCCTGGACGCTGCTCGCGCCGCTCGTGGGCGTCGGTGCGCTCGTGCACGGTGTGCGCACGCTGATCCGGGTCCGCAAGCTACGGTGGCCCGGTCTGCTAGCCCCCATGCTCATCGGTGGCCTGATGCTCACCATGCTCACGACGATGGGCACGACGACGCAGCTCACCATGTTCTGGGACGAGCAGGTCGCGTACCAGGAATGTCGCGAGCAAGCCGTCACGATCGCCGCGCAGGAGCGTTGCCAGCGCGAGTGGGACGAGGCCCGCTCGGTCTCGTTGGGCTAGTTGTCGCGCAGGGCCGCGACTTTCTCGCGCGCCTTCCCGGCGAGCACCCGAGCCTCGGGATGCAGCAGCAGCGCCGTGATGGCCAGGCCCAGCGCCAGCTGCCAGGCCACGGCAACGGCAACCGCCACCGCGTCCGGCCCGACCTCCGCCATCCGGCCCGGCCCGACCGAGCCCGAGGACAGGGCGACGAGCGCGCCGACCATGAGCGCCGCCGTCAGGGCGCCGACTCCCACGGCGATCGCCGTGTGGGCGAGCGAGAGCGGGTGGCGGCGGCGCAGCCAGAGCCCTGCGAGCGCACCGACCAGCACGCCGATCACCAGGATGAAACCGGCCGATCCGGCCGGGCTGTCGGGCTCCGGGAGCGCGCCGAGCACAGGCACCACGGGCAGCGGCCCGGGTTCGATTCCGGTCGGGCTGAACGAGGTTCCCTGCCCGACGGCGAAGCCCGGCCCGGTCAGGAATCCCACCCCCCACAGGGCGAGGGTGGGGAACAACAGGATCTGGGCGAGGACGATGATCACGCTCGAGACGCCGTCGGGCACCAGGGCGCGATGGAGGTCCATCACGTGGGAGAAGCCGAGCGCCAGAGCAGCGATCACCAATGCGGCACCCAGCGCGAGCATCACGGCCGCCCCACGGGCGCCCGCACCGATGCCCGCGCGCACCGACTCCGGGAGGCGCCGGAGCGGGCCGGCGAGGTCGGCGGGGAGCCGCCCGCGCATAGCGACCAGACACCCGATCGCGGCCACCACAGGCGCACCGAGCACGCCTCGCCATGATCCAGGTGTCCCGGCCAGCACGGCGAAGCCGAGCGCGAGCGCTGTGTACGCGAGCACGGCCGCACCCACCGGCCACCAGCTGCTGGGGCGCACGCGACGCATCGACGCCGCCACGCCGCCGACCGCGATCACCGTCACGCCCACCGGCACGAGCGTGATCGCTGCACCGTCGAACGCCAGCGCCCCGCCGTGACCGAGCAGCCAGATCGCCGAACCCGCGCTGGCGGCCTCGATCCACCCGGCGGATCCGAGTTCCGGCGCTGCCGCCGTGGCGATGTAGGCAGCGATCGCGATCACGGCGATCACGAGCCAGGACCCGATCGCCGCCTCAGCTCCCGCGAGCGCACCGCGCAGCGTCTGCGCGGGCGGCCGCCAGGAGGTGCGGGAGGTCGCCCGCGTCTCCTCGTGGTCGACGACGCGCGGCGGGATCGTCGGCGGCATGGTGGTGGGCATCTCCACCATCGTCGGCGCTCACGCCGCGATCAGGGCGCCGACACACCGACGCCCCGCGCTTCGGCTCAGCCCTGCAGGATCTCGCGGACGAGCTCAGCGGTGGCGCTCGGGGTCTCGCCGACCTTGACGCCGGCGGCCTCGAGCGCTTCCTTCTTCGCCTGCGCAGTGCCGGCGGAGCCGGACACGATCGCGCCGGCGTGACCCATCGTCTTGCCCTCCGGTGCGGTGAAGCCTGCCACGTAGCCGACCACCGGCTTGGTCACGTTGGCCTGGATGTAGGCCGCGGCGCGCTCTTCGGCGTCGCCGCCGATCTCGCCGATCATCACGATGACCTCGGTCTCGGGGTCCTGCTCGAAGGCCTCGAGGGCGTCGATGTGCGTGGTGCCGATGACCGGGTCGCCGCCGATGCCGATGGCGGTCGAGAACCCGAGGTCCTTCAGCTCGTACATCATCTGGTAGGTCAGCGTGCCCGACTTCGACACCAGGCCGATCGGACCCTTGCCGGTGATGGTGTGCGGGGTGATGCCGGCGAGCGACTCCTCCGGCGTGATGATGCCGGGGCAGTTCGGGCCGATCATGCGGGTCTTCTTGCCCTGCAGGTACGCGAACACCTCGGCGGAGTCCTGCACGGGGACGCCCTCGGTGATGACGACGATCAGCGGCATCTCCGCGTCGATCGCCTCGATCGCGGCGTCCTTGGTGAAGGCCGGCGGCACGAACAGCACCGAGACATCCGCGCCGGTCTCGGCCATCGCCTCCTTGACCGTGCCG
>NZ_JBMDXJ010000026.1:0-4354 GCF_048594945.1 Pseudactinotalea sp.
GCTGCTGCTGGCGGCGTGCGGCGGCAACGGCGGGGGCAACGGCGATGGCAACGCCGGCGGGGGAGATGGCGGGGACACGGACGACCCCATCGTCATCGGCGTCTCGCTGCCGCTGACCGGTGACTTCGCGGAGCCCGGTAAGGGGGTCGAGCGCGGTTACGAGACCTGGGTCGAGATGGTCAACCGCAACGGTGGACTGTTGGGTCGCCAGGTCAAGCTGATCGTGCTCGACGACGCCTCGGACCCGGCACGCGTGGTGTCCGACTACGAGTCGTTGATCGCGCAGGAGGAGGTGGACCTGCTGTTCGGGCCGTTCTCGACCCGGCTGGTGGTGCCTGCCTCGAGGGTGGCGTCCGAGTACGGGATGCTGTTCGTGGAGCCGGCGGCGGCGGCGCCGGAGGTCTTCGAGAACGGTTTCGAGAACATCTTCTACGCCGCTCCTGCGATCGCCTCTGACCATTACAACTATCTCGCCGAGTACATCCTGGCGATGCCCGAGGACGAGCGCCCGCAGACCATGGCGGTCACCTCCATGGACGACCCGTTCGCCCAGGGCACCGCCTACGGGCTGCGCGACAAGCTGGCCGAGGGCGGCGTCGACGTCGTGATCGACGAGGTCTACCCGCCCAACGCGACCGACATGAGTGCGATCGCGGCACAGATCGCGGATGCGGATCCCGATCTGCTCGTGGGTGGCTCGCTCTACCAGGACGCGGTGAACCTGATCCTGGCGCTGCAGCAGCTCGACTACCAGCCGCGGATGGTCGCGTTCTCGACCGCTCCGACCAACGCGGAGTTCCCGGAGGCGATCGGTGGCGCTGTCGATGGCATCCTCTCGCCGACCGGATACTCGCTCTCAGCCGAGTGGCCGTCGAACGCCGCCTTCATCGAGCTGCACAACGAGCTCCACGGCATGGACCCGCAGGAGGACGAGGCCAATGGCTACACCACCGGCCAGGTCGTGCAGGCCGCCGTCGAAGCCGTCGGGTGCGCCGAGCAGGGCGACTGTCAGCAGCAGCTGATCGACTGGCTCCACAACAACTCGGTGGAGGACACCGTGGTCGGGCCGCTCGGCTGGGACGAGGCCGGTCGCCCCGATGGTGCGCACATGCTCCTGCAGTACCAGGACGGTGAGATCACCATCGTGCTTCCCGAGGACGCGGCTCAGGCCGACCTCCTCTACCCCAAGCCGGAGTGGTGACCACTCCGTGGCCTCAGGGGCGCTGCTCTTTCAGAGCTTGATCCTGGGTCTGCTGCTGGGAGGGCTCTACGCCCTCCTGGCAGCAGGCCTGACCCTCTACTTCGGAATCATGCGAGTGGTGATGCTGGCGCACGCGGCCTTCATCGTGTTGTCCGCGTACCTGGCCTGGTGGTTCGCCGTCACCACCGGGCTGGACCCGATGCTCTCGCTGGTCGTCACGGTGCCGCTGTTCTTCTGTATCGGATACGTGCTGCACCGCTTCTTGCTGGCCAGGCTGCGCCCGGCGACGATGACGATGATGTCGGTGCTGCTGACGTTCGGTATCGCGCTGGCCATCGAAGGGCTCCTCGGCCTTGTCTGGACCGGGACGCAGCGGCGCATCAACCTTCCGTACGGGCCTACCAGCGTCGCCTTCCTCGGGGCGCAGATCCCCGTGGTGCAGATCGTCTCGTTCGGGCTGGCAGCGATCAGTCTCGCGACGCTGTATCTGATCATGAAGCGCACGCAGTTCGGGCGGTCGCTGCGCGCCACGATCCAGCACGGACAGGCCGCGCAACTGGTCGGCATCGACACGAGCAGGGTCGCCGGCATGGGGTTCGGGCTCGGGCTGGCCACCGCAGCGATCGGCGGTGCGGCGCTCTCGCTGCAGGCGACCATCTACCCGTCCTTGCACTGGCACTGGATCGGCCCGCTGATGGCGATCATCGTGGTCGGTGGGCTGGGGAGCATTCCCGGCGCAGCGATCGCCGCGCTGGCCCTCGGCACGATCCGGGTGCTGCTGGAGATCCCGATGGGCCCGACCTGGGCGCAGACGGTCTTCTACGTCGCGCTGTTCCTCACCCTGATGCTGCGGCCTCAGGGCTTCTTCGGAGGTCGCCTTGCCCAACGCTTCTGAGTCCTCCCCAGCCCTCGCCGTGAGCGGCACTCGCCTCGTGCAGTCGCTGCAGCGGGCCGGCAGCGGTCGGTCCGGACCCTTCGTCGCCATCCTCGTGGTGGTGGCCGTGCTCTCGCTGTGGCCGCTGGTCGCCGGCAACCCCTACATTCTCAGCGCAGGCGTGATCGTGCTGAACTTCGCCGTGTTCGCGACCGCCTGGAACCTCATGGGCGGTCTGACGGGCTACGTCTCGCTCGGCCACATCGCCTTCTTCGGGCTCGGTTCCTACGGCACCGGGCTGCTCGTCATCCATACCGGTATCAACAGCTTCGTGGCGGTCGCCGCCGCGGCGGTCGTGGTGGGCGCGATCTCGCTGCTGGTCGGCTGGGCGGCTCTGCGGGTGCGCGGAGCGTCCTTCGTGATCGTCACGATCGCGATCGTGCTGGTGCTGCTGCTGGTGTTCCAGAGCTGGCGGTCCGTGACCGGAGGCTCCAGCGGGCTGGTGGTCCCGCGTCCCTTCCCGGATCTGCTCCGACCGGAGCACCACCGTGTGTTCTTCTACATCTTCCTCGGGCTGCTGCTGCTCGTGCTCGTCAGCTACCTGGTCGTCGACCGGTCGCGCTTCGGGCAGGCGTTGAAGGCCATCCGCGAGGACGAGGACAAGGCGCAGTCGCTGGGGATCCCGACGGCGCGGCTCAAGCTGGCCGCGTTCGGCATCTCGTGCTTCCTCACCGCGATCGCCGGGGGCATGTACGCCCTGTGGTTCGGGGATCTCGATCCGATCTTCCAGTTCGACGTGGTGCTGAGCGCCCAGATCGCACTGATGGCTCTGCTGGGCGGCGTGCGGTATCTGTTCGGCCCGCTGGTCGGCGCGATCGTGGTCGGCTCGGCGCTCGAGTACTTCCTGCTCAACTTCGGCGAGACCCAGTTCCACCTGGTCGCCACGGGGCTGCTGCTCGTGGCCGTGGTGCTGTTCGCGCCCGATGGCGTGCTCGCGCTGGTCGCGCAACTGATCCGCCGTTTGGGGCCGAGCGCAACCTCGATCCGTGAGGTGTCGGCGGCCGAGGTCAGAGCGCAACAGGACGAACGCGTCCACGCCGGGACCACAGGCACAGCCGAGGATCACAGTGTCGGAGGCTCCGCCGTCGACTCATCGAGGACCGACGCGAGCGAGAGGAGATCCGATGACTGAGGCACCGGGTGAGGTCGCGCTGCGCACCGAGGCGCTGTCGAAGTCGTTCGGCGGCGTGCACGCGGTCAACGACGCGACGACCGAGTTCTACCAGGGCAGGATCAACGGTCTGATCGGGCCGAACGGCTCGGGCAAGACGACGTTCTTCAACTGCGTCACCGGCATGATCCCGCCGGACTCGGGGCACGTCTACTACCGGGACCGGGACATCACGCGATGGCAGCCGCACCGAGTCGCGCGCGCGGGGATCGGGCGCACGTTCCAGCTGTGCCGGGTCTTCCCCCGGCTGACGGTGCTCGACAACCTGCTGGTGGCGGTGCACCCGCCCCACCCGTTGGCGTACTTCGGTCGGCCACGGGTGGCCCTGCTGGTCGAGAGAGCGCGCGACATCCTTGCCCGGGTCGGGCTCGATCACCTCGAGACCTCGGAGGCGCGGGACATCTCGTACGGTCAGCAGAAGCTGCTGGAGCTGGCAGCCGCGCTGATGGCGAACCCCGCGATGGTCATGCTCGACGAACCGGCCGGCGGCGTGAACCCGGCGCTGATCGAACGCATCGCGGTGCTGGTGACCGAGCTGAACGCCGAGGGCACCACGTTCCTCGTCGTGGAGCACAACATGGAGTTCATCATGAACCTGTGCCATCACGTGGTGGTGTTCGACCGCGGCCGCCCGATCGCGGCCGGGAGTGCCGCGCAGGTTCAGCAGGACCCGAAGGTGCTGGAGGCCTACCTTGGTGTCTGACGAGAGCGGCGGCATGCCTGACGACGACGTGGTGCTGCGCCTGGACGACGTGCAGGCCGGCTACGGCAAGGCAGCGCTGGTGCTGCGTGGCTTCTCGGTCGAGGTGCGGCGTGGCGAGATCGTGTGCCTGGTCGGGCCGAACGGCGCGGGCAAGTCCACCGTGCTGAAGGTGGCCAGTGGGCTGCTGGGCGTGCGTGACGGCTCGGTCTGGCTGAACGGCGAGGACGTCACCGGGGCGAAGCCGCAGGACCTGCTGCGTCGAGGGCTCTCGCACGTGCTACAAGGACACTCGGTGTTCCGGGAGATGACGGTCGAGGAGAACGTCATGCTCGGCGGCTACACGGT
>NZ_JBMDXJ010000260.1:0-8158 GCF_048594945.1 Pseudactinotalea sp.
AACCTCCGCAAACTCGTCCGCAGCCACGGCTTCAGCGACCGCTGAGCCCGCACCGTTTCACGTGGAACGCTGCGCCACGATCTCCGCGAGTGCAACGAAGTCCGCGGCATCCCAGGCCGCGCGCCCCACGAACAGCCCGTCCACACCGGCGACGTCGATCAGCCCGGTGGCGTTATCCAGGGCCACCGACCCGCCGTAGAGCACCGGTCGACCCTGACCCACCGCGACGATCGAGGCCACGACCTCCGCGATGTCCTCCGGCTCCGCCGGCGTACCACTAGCCCCGATCGCCCAGACCGGCTCATAGGCCAGCAGGACCTGAGCATGATCCGGGACGCCGTCGAGAGCGGCCCTGACCTGCGCGGACACCACATCCACGGCCGAGCCAGCCGCCCGCTGACCCGCGTCCTCACCCACACACACCAACGGAAGAAGTCCGTGTCGCAGCGCCGCCTGAACCTTGAGGTTGACGCGCTCATCGGTCTCGCCGAAGTGCGCGCGGCGCTCCGAGTGCCCGATCTCAAGTAGCCGAGCGCCCGCGTCTTTGACCTGCGGCACCGACACTTCGCCGGTCCAGGGGCCCTCGTCCTCCCAGTGCGCGTCCTGCGCACCCACCAGCACGGGACCACCGGGCGGCAGCAACTCTGCCACCGTTGCGATCGCCGTCGCCGGAGGGATGACGAACGGCTGGAGGCCCGCTGCCCACGGGACGTCGACGAGCGCACCCGAGAACGCGCGCGCCTGGGCGAGCGTCTTGGTCATCTTCCAACTCGTGCCGATCCACGCCGTTGGCGGACCCGATCGAGATGCCGCGCCCGAACCGCCGTCAGCCACAGCGCTGCTCAGCGGCCTCCGCCAGGAGCTCCCCGCTGTCGTACCCCTCGATGGCCGCAACCTTCGGACCCGAGCTGGAGGCCGGATCGAACGTGTAGGTGAGCCACTCGCCGGCCAGCCGTCGAGCGAGCTCCAGCCCCACGACCCGCTGCCCGAAGCACAGCACCTGCG
This sequence comes from Pseudactinotalea sp., assembly GCF_048594945.1. Classification (NCBI taxonomy): domain Bacteria; kingdom Bacillati; phylum Actinomycetota; class Actinomycetes; order Micrococcales; family Cellulomonadaceae; genus Pseudactinotalea; species Pseudactinotalea sp. The sequence goes on from NZ_JBMDXJ010000260.1 coordinate 1,006, forward strand.
CGTTGTTGGAGAGCACCGACCTCTCCACCGAGTAGGAGTCGTGTGCGGTCACGGCGCGGATACCGGGCACCTTGTTCGCCGAGATCGCCACGCCGAGCCCGGTTCCGCACACGAGCAGCGCTCGGTCAGCGCCGCCGTCGGCCACCCGCTTTGCCGCCGCCACGGCGATGTGCGGGTAGTCGGTGTCGCCACCGGCGTCCACGCCCATGTCGATCACCTGATCGACGAGCCCCGACGCCTCCAGGTCCGCCTTGAGCGCCTCCTTGTAGTCGTACCCGGCGCTGTCCGCGCCCACCACGATCCGCAGTCCCATCTCATGCCTCCTTCGGAACGACTGTCTTCGCCACGAGCACGAACGAGATCGCACCCGGGTCGGCGTGCCCCACCGAGTGGTCTCCGTGCGTCTTCGCGCGACCCTTCTTCGCCTGCATCGCCGCGGTACCGTCCGCCGCATCCGACGCCACGCGCACCGCCTCGGCCCACGCCACCGCGAGATCGTTCCCGGCGGTCACCCGCTCGGCGAGCGCCTCCGCGAACGGGATCGCGGCGTCCATCATCGTCTTGTCGCCGGGTTCGGCCTTGCCCATCTCACGCATGGCCCCGACGGCGGAGGCCACCGCCTCGGCGATGTCACCGGGGGTGGGTGCCTCGGTATCGCCGAGCCGCTCGCCTGCGGCGACCAGCGCAGCGCCCCACAGGGCGCCAGAAGTGCCGCCGGCGCTCTCTGCCCACGCCTCGCCGACCTCAGTCAGCAGGGTCCCGAGCCCGACGCCGGCGGACGCGGCCTCGTGGCCACGCTCAGCCGCACCGACCACGCCGAGCACCATGCCCTGGCCGTGGTCGCCATCACCGGCGACCGAATCGAGCGCGCCGAGCTCGGCCTCGTGCTCCTTGAGCACGTCCACGACCTCGTCGAGCCTGCCCAGCGCGACGCCGGCGGCGGCCTGGGACGCTCCCGATCCGGACGTGCGCTCGGCGACCACCTGCTGAGGCAACGCGGCGCGCCGAGGGGGCGCCGCCGTCGTCGACCCGAAGGCGCCCCGCCGGAAAGCGGGCGTATCCACCGGTGCCCGCCACAGCGGCTCCATCTCGTCGTCCAGCAGGGTGGCGGTGACCGACAGACCGGCCATGTCGAGGCTGGTCACGTGCTCACCGACCTCCGGGTCCACGAGAGTGAAGCCCTCCGCTTCCAACCGTTCGGCCACGCGCGCGAACACCACGAACTGCTCCTCGTACGTGGTCGCGCCGAGCCCGTTCACCAGCACGGCGACTCGGTCACCACGATCAGCAGGGAATGCCGCGAGCAGCCGGTCCACCATGTCGTCGGCGACCTCCTGTGCCGTTCCCAACGGCACCTCGCTCAGCCCGGGTTCACCGTGGATGCCCAACCCGATGGCCAACGAGCCCTCTGCCACGGAGAACAGCGGGGCGTCCGCGCCGGGCAACGTGCACCCGGACATCGCGACGCCGATCGTGAACGTCCGGTCGTTCGCGTGGCGGGTGACGCGCTCCACGTCGTCGAGCGACCAGCCCTGCGCGGCCGCCGCGCCGGCGATCTTGAACACCGGCAGGTCGCCCGCGATGCCGCGCCGCTCGGCGTGCGTGTCCGATGACGCGATGTCGTCGGTCACCGTGAGGATCCGGGCCTCGATGCCCTCCTTGGCGAGCATCTCTACCGCACGGCTGAACTGCAGCACGTCGCCCGCGTAGTTGCCGAAGCCGAACAGCACGCCGCCACCCGCGTCGGCCGCGCGCGCCACCGAAGCCGCCTGCGATGCCGAGGGGGAGGCGAAGATGTTCCCGCACACCGCCCCGTGCGCCATCCCCTCACCGATCCAGCCGGCGAACGCGGGGTAGTGGCCGGAACCGCCGCCGAGCACGAGCGCTACCTCACCCTGAGGCGTCTCGGTCGTGCGCACGGCGCCGCCGTGCACGGCCATCACGCGGTCCGCGTGCGCTCGCACGAAGCCCGCGAGGACGTCGGCGGCGAACTTCTTGGGGTCGTTGACCAGGTGCGTCATGATGCAGGAGCCTCCAGCTTGGCGCGCAGGATGCGGCGGATGTAGTCACGGTTGGTGGCCGAGACGCTGAGCCCGTCTCCACCGTAGTGCTCCACGCACATCGGACCGTCGAAACCGGCGTCGAGTGCCATCGCGATCGCCTCGCGATAGTTGATGTAGCCGCTCTCGAGCGGTGCGGGTGCGGAGAAGTACGCCCCGGTGGCCGGGTCGTGGTCACGCAGGTAGTTCTTCAGCTGCCAGTAGTTGGTGTGCGGGAGCATCCGCTCCAGCATCGCCTTCCAGTCCTCCACCGGCTGGTGCAGCCGCACGATGTTGCCGATGTCGGGGCACAGACCCACGTTCGCGAGGCCGATGTCGGTCTTCAGCCTCACCGAGCTCTCGGAGGTGCCGAGGTAGGTGCCCTCGTACATCTCGAGCGAGATCTGCACACCCAGTCGCCCGGCCTCCTCCCCGATTGTCTGGAAACCCTCGACGGCGGAGGCCCAGACCGCGGGATCGTCCGGGTCTTCTTCGCCCTGGGCGAGCCAGAACCAGTGCGCCTCCTGCTGCGCCGGCGTCAGCGGCTGGTGCAGACCGAGGCAGACAAGCCCGACACCGAGCTCGCCGGCCGCGCGCACGGTGTCGAGCGCGAACTGCAGGTTCGCGGCCGCCCTGTCCGGGTCCTTGTCGATGATGCTGCGCCGCGCCAGCGGCACAGCGCTGATCCTCAGCCCGTACTCGCCCAGGGTGCGCAGCAGGGAGTCCCGGCCTGCGCCGTCGAGATCCGAGATCCGGATGTGCGAGGTGAACAGGTCGATCTCGGTGAACCCGGCGTCGGCGACCTCACCGAACACCGGACGCCAGGCGGCGGGGCCGGCCGTGGTGACGTCGCGGCCATCCGGAGTGGTGCCCTGGACCTGCGGGAGGCCGACGCCGATCGGCCAGGTCTGCGCGGTGGGTCGAGTCATGCGGGAAGCTCCTCGGTCTCAGTCTCGGTCTGGGTTCCGGGCATCGGGCCGAGCTCGGCGAGCAGTCGACTCATGCCGGTGTACGCCTTGGCGCGCCAGGCTGCGATCTCGTCCAGTGTCTCGGGCGGGTAGTCGCGGAACAGGCCGCGCCCGTTCTTCATGCCATGGCGGCCGTCGGCCACAGCCTCGGTGAGCACGGAGGGTGCGGAGAACCGGTCGCCGAGCTCGGCCTGCAGCAGGCCGAAGCACTTGTCGTAGACGTCGAGGCCGGCCATGTCGAGCATCGCGATCGGGGGGATGAACGGCATCCGGAACCCGAGCGTGGTGCGCAGCACGATGTCGACATCCTCGGCCGTGGCGTGGCCCTCGCTGACCAGTAGCAACGCCTCGCGCACGAGCGCGTACTGCAGCCGGTTGAGCACGAAGCCAGGGGCGTCGCCCACCACCGCGCCGACCCAGCTGGCACGGGCCAGCAGCGCCTTGACCGGGTCGAGCACGCCGCGGTCGGTGTGCTCGCCCACCACCAGCTCCACACCGGGGACCAGGTGCGCCGGGTTGCTCCAGTGCACCACGAGGAAACGCTCCGGACGTTCGACCGCATCCGCCATCCGCCGTACCGGGATCGTGGAGGTGTTGGAGCCGATGATCGCGTCCGGCGTGGCCGCGGCCGAGATCCGAGCGAGCACATCGCGCTTGATGTCGAGGACCTCGGGGACCACCTCCTCGATGAAGTCGGCGTCGCGGACCGCGTCCTCGAGCGTGGCGGCGGGGGTCAGGTTGGCCTCGACCGCGTCGGTGGTGCCGGCGGGCAGCAGCCCCGCCTCGACATCGCGCGCCACATCACGCAACGCCCGCGCCCGGCCCTGCTCCGCCTGCTCGGGGGTCGCGTCCGTCACGGTCACCGCAACCCCCGCGGCCGCGAGTCGCTGCGCGATCCCGGTGCCCATGTATCCGGCGCCGACAACGGCGACCCGCTCGATCCGTTCGATCATCCGTGGTGCTCTCTCTCCGCTGGGTGAGCAGTAACTCATCTGACGAGTTATCGAGAAGCCTAGCGCGCGTCGCTCACCGCGACCAGGGCCTGCCCACACGCCGAGATCGTAGGTCTACAGCGAGATCGTCGATCCATACCTCCGATCTCGGCACGAAACTACGATCTCGGCGGGCGGCGTGCCTTCCGCGTGACGGCCGCCCACTCATCAGCGGTGTTGGCGGCGGTTGTTCTGGCACCATGGGGCCATGGCGACGACCACGGACGAGCCCGACGGCGGGCGGGTGCCACCGCGCACCGCCTCGGACGCCGTGGTCGCCCACCTCGAAGACCTGATCTTCGACCACACCTACGGCCCGGGCGACTCGCTTCCTTCGGAGAGCGAGCTGTCGGCCGAGCTCGGCATCAGCCGGCTCACGGTCCGTGAAGGCGTGCGGTCGCTGGCGGCACGCGGGCTGGTGGAGGTCAGTCACGGGCGCCGCCCGGTGGTCGCCGGTCCGAACGCCACCCAGCTGCGCGACTTCTTCTCCTCCACCGTGCGGCGCGACGCGCGCGGTCTCCTCGAGCTGTTGGAGGTGCGGCTCGCGATCGAGGTGCACGCGGCGGAGCTCGCCGCCCGCAACGCGACCCAGCCCCAGATCGACAGCCTCGCCGCCGCGCTGCGCGCCATGACCGACGCCAAGGATGACGACACCTTCACCGCTGCGGACATGCGCTTCCACCACGGCATCACCGCCGCGAGCGGGAACCACATGATCAGCCTCATCGTCGAGGGCATGGCCGAGCCACTCAAGGTCGGGCGCCTGCAGAGCCTTCGCGGATACCAGCAGGGCCACCCCGACCTCGGCGACCTGCTCGACGAGCACCGCCGCATCCTCGAGGCGATCGCCGCTCACGACCCCGCCGGCGCGGCCCGCGCCATGCGCAGGCACCTTGCCACCACCCGCCGCGACCTCCTCCGCGCGTTCTCGACCTGATCCGCACCCCCGCTTTCAACGCTCTTCCGGCACCAGCCACCTCTCAACGCACTTCCGGCGCGTTGCCGAATCAGCGTTGAATCCTGCGCCGTGCCGAAAGAGCGTTGAAAGGCGCGCCGTGCCGAAAGAGCGTTGAGTCAGTGCATGTACATCCCGCCGTCGACGTTGAGGGTCTGGCCCGTGATGTAGCTCGACTCCGCGCCGAGCAGGAAGTTGATGGCGGAGGCGATGTCGTCGACCGTGCCGACCCGCCCCACGAGCACGTCCGCCGCCATCGCCGCCTTGCGCTCCTCGGTGAGGGTGCCGCCCATGATGTCGGTGTCGATCGGGCCGGGAGCGATCGCGTTGACCGTGATCCCGTACGGACCGAGCTCGCGGGCGAGCGCACGCGTGAGCCCGATCAGCCCGGCCTTCGCCACCGAGTACGGCGTCTTGGAGTAGGTGCCGCCACCTCGCTGCGCCGACACCGACGACAGCGACACGATGCGCCCCACGCCGGTTCGCACCATGGCCTGGGCGACCCGCCTCGTGACGTGATGGACGCCGTCGAGGTTGACACGCATGACCCGGCCCCACTCGCCGTCGGGCAGGTCGAGATAGGGGTCGGGCGAGCTCACTCCCGCGATGTTCGCCAGCCCCACGATCGGGGGGAGGTCCTTCTCGAGATCGTCGACGGCGGAGCGCACCGCCTGCTCGTCGGCCACGTCCACCCCCATCCCGACGGCGGCCACGCCGTGCTCGGCGGCGAGGGCCGCCGCGAGCGCGGCGACCTCCTCGCCCTCGATGTCGAGCAGTCCGAGGGACCAGCCCTCGCGTGCCAACCGTTGCGCCGTCGCCCGCCCGATGCCGCGGTGCGAGGCCGCTCCGGTCACGATCGCCGTGCGCTCCGTGGGAAAGGTGTCCATTCCGCCGTCCTTCGCCTTCTGTCGTTGTCTCAGTACGTGTAGTCGACGCCGCGTTCCCAGTCCGGGAACTCCCAGTCCGCGCGACTGACCTCGGCCCCCTCGGCGACAGCCGACTCGATCGCTTCGTCAAGCGCGGCCGAGTTGGCGTCACTGAGGTCCACCAGAGCCTGCCTCAGGTCGGTGATCTCGCCACCGAGGTAGCCCTGGATGACGTCGCCGAGCTCAGGCGCGACCGGCGCCTGCTTGGCGTTGACCTTCGCGACCTCGACGTTCTTCACGATCGGCTGGGGTGCGCGGAACACACGGGTACGGAACTCCTCCACCAACCAGGCGTAGGGCTCGATCACGTCGGCGTCAGCAACGACGTCGAGCAGGATCGGCGGCTGGTCCATCCCGGCCGCGAGGGCGGTCTGGTAGTCCTCCTGCGTGAACGTCTCCACGAGCTGGCTGGCGAGCTCGGCCATCTGTGTGGTGCCACCCACCACCCAGTCCGCGCCGCGTGCTCCCTTGGTCGCCACGACGTCCTCACCGTTCGGCGTGGGCATCCCGGCGATCGCCATGTCGGGCAGCATGTCCGCGTTGAGCGAGCGCACGGCGCCGGGCGAGTACGGGCCGTCCATGTGGAACGCGATCTCGCCGGCGGCCCAACGGCCACGCGCGTCCGGGATCTGGAAGCTGTTCGAACCGGGCAGCAGGAACCCCTTGTCGGAGATCTCCTTGTACAGCTCGATCGCGTTGATGTAGGAGTCGTGGTGGTACTCGTACTCGCCGGTGTCGAACCGCAGTCCGGTGAAACCGGGAAACCCGCCTGCCTGAGCAAGGTCGTCGATCTGCTCCCGCATGCGCCCGGTGGCTCCCAGCGCCATCGTGATCGGGGCGTAGGTGCCGTCGTCGGCCACGAGCTGCAGCGCGGCGATCAGCTCGTCGTAGCTGGTGGGCGGCTCGAACCCGAGCTCCTCCTGAATGCGGGCGTTGTACCAGGCGATCCCCACGAACTGCTTGTCCGTGAAGGTCGGCATCCCGTAGATCTTGCCGTCGAGCATCGAGAGCCCTTCCACGAAGGTGCCCTCGGGCAGCCGAGCCCGAGTCTCGTCCGAGACCGTGATCTCGTGGATCCACCCGGCCTCGACGAGGGCCGGGATCGGGAGCCCGACCAGCGGTGTGTAGACATCGGGCAGCTGATTGCTCTGGTTCGCGAGCTGCAGGGCCTCGGTGGCCGCGCCGGGCTCGTTGTAGGTGTGCTCGATCGTGACGCCGAGCGTCTCGCTGTAGGTCACGGCCCATTCGTCGTGCAGCGCCTGCAGCCCACCGA
>NZ_JBMDXJ010000261.1:0-3981 GCF_048594945.1 Pseudactinotalea sp.
TCGTGCGCACGGCCGAGGGGAAGAACGCCACCGGGTAACGGCCGGCGGCCAGCAGTCCCGCCATCAGGTCGGCGAGGGAGTCGATCGACTCCAGCCAGAACGCCAGGTAGCCGAGGTTCGTCCACACCAGCGTGATCGCGACCATGCCGATCGCGAACCACAGCAGCGCGAGACCCACCTCGCCGAAACTCGGCCGCACCCCCGCCTGCGCCAGGCCCAGCACCACGAGCGCGATCCCGGCAAGCCCGGGCCACAGCTCCGCCGGCTGCATCCACCGCACCGCCGCGTACCACTGCGCCGACACCGGGCGGATCAGCACGCCGTCCAGCTCGCCGCGGCGCACGTAACCGGTCATCCGCGCCTGATTCGGGGCCACGAAGGCCGCCAGCAGCGCGATCGCCAGTCGCGAGGCACCGGTCACCGCCACCACCAGCCCCACGCTCCAGCCCTGCACCTCCTCGGTGTGCTGGAACACCAACAAGGCGGGCACCAGGCCCACCGCGACCTCGACCAGTCCCACGAGGACCGTGGTCCACGCCTGCGTCCGGAACTGCGCGTCCCGGCGCACCGCCATCGTGAACGCGGCCACCGTGAACCGCAGGTGCCGCCGCATCGCCGCCGCCATCTCAGGCACCCGCCGCAGAGTACGAGCGCAGCCCGAGCCGCCACACGGCCGCAGCCACCGCGACGGCGATCGCGACCCACCCGACCTGGAGGGCGAAGCCGCCGACCGTCGTCGACGTCAGCAGCACCTCCATCGGGAACGAGACCACGAACCTGAACGGTTGCAGCGCGGTCAGCCAGGCGAGATCGGCCGGCATCAGCGCGAGCGGCACCACGGCGCCCGAGAGCACCGGCGTGATCACCGCCTGCGCGCGGATGAACCCCTGCACGTCCTCGAACCAGAACGCCAGCGACCCGATCAGGATGTCGAGGGCGAGTCGCAGCCCGGCGGCGAGCACCACCGCCACCGCGAACAGCAGCCAGCGCCCCGCCTCGGAGGGCAGGCTGAAGCGATCCGCGAACACCAGCGCCAGCACGGCGATCAGCGGCGCGATCAGCACCAGCTTCACCACCTTCTCGCCGATGTTGTTCGTGACCGCGTCCAGATGGGTCGACGCCGGCCTGATCAGCCACCGGTTGAGCGAGCCGTCGCGGATCGACTCCGCGAGGTAGAACGCCGTCCACGACGAGGTCAGCATGTTCACCACACTGACGAGCAGGAAGTACGGCACCAGGAAGTCGTCACCGACCGGCAGATCGGCTCCTGCGGTGAGCGCCGCTTGCCACACGAGCAGGGAGGTGATCGGCACCACGAGGTTGCCGACCTGCATGAGGAAGAACTCACCGCGGTAACGGAACGTCATGCCGATGTTGAGGCTCAGCAGCCGGCCGAAGAGCAGGGCGCGGCGCCTCATGCGTGCTCGCCCGACATCACGGCGCGCATCACGTCGTCGAGGTCGGCGTCGCGCACCTCGATGTCGACGATCTCGCCCCACCCGGTTGCCGCGGCCAGCAGCCGCTGCGCAGCGTCCCTCTCGGCCTCGAGATCGATCCGAGACCCGGTCGCCGCGGACTCGACATCGAGCATGCGCACCCCGGGTGGCATCGCGGCCGGTGCAGCCGCACCCGCGAAGTGCAACGTGATCCGCTTGTGCGGGCGCACGCTGCGCACGAGGTCACGCAGCTCGCCGTCGTACTGCTTCCGGCCGCCGTCGACCAGGATCACCCGGCGGCATAGCTCGGCGACGTCGTCCATGTCGTGGCTCGTGAGCACGATCGTGGTCCCGTGCTCGGCGTTGACAGCGGCGAGGAACTCCCGCACCGCAGCCTTGGAGACGACGTCCAGACCGATGGTCGGTTCGTCGAGGAAGAGCACGTCGGGGGAGTGGACGAGCGCGACGAACAGCTCGCACTTCATCCGCTCACCGAGCGACAGCTTGCGCACGGGCACGTCGAGCAGGCCGTCGAGCCGCAGCAACGCGGCCAGCTCGGTGCCGGTGCGTTCGATCTCGCGGTCGGTCAGGTCGTACATCGCCGCATGCAGCCGGACGCTGTCCCAGGCGGAGACGTCCCACCACAGCATCGACTTCTGCCCGAGCACCACCGCGATGCGGCTGAGGAAGTCGTAGCGGCGGCGGGAGGGCTCGTGACCGAGCACACTGACCTCGCCCGAGGTGGGCACGAGCAGCCCGGAGAGCATCTTGAGGGTGGTGGTCTTGCCGGCGCCGTTGGGTCCGAGCAGTCCCACGATCTCGCCCTGGTCGATGCTCAGGTCGAGGCTCTCGACGGCGGTCCTGGTCTCGGTCCGTCGGCGCACCAGCCCGGCGAGGGCGCCTCTCAGGCCCGGTCGTTGGCGGTGGTAGCGGTACTCCTTGCGCAGCGCGCGTGCGGTGATGGCGGTCGATGACATACGGGGTGTCTTCCTGGCTCAGCTCTGATGCCGCCAGCGGCGAGAAGGCCCGTTTCGGGGGCAGCTCACAAGGGAGGCCGGTCCGGCGGCGATGACATCGGAGTGCGGACGCACGCACGGAGGCGCCCGGGTGCGGTCGCACCGGGCGGCACGGAGGCCAGGTCCGCAGACCTAGTTAGTTCGAGTCATCGCCACGGCACGAGCATAAGCCCCGACCAGCGCGCAGCGGGGCGGCACCGGTCGTTCTCCGAGACGGCCTGTGGACCGGCGTGACCCGGCTGACCGATGTCGGCGCCCCCGCCTAGAGTGGCCGGGTGAGCACCGCCCTCTATCGCCGCTACCGGCCGGACTCCTTCGCCGACGTCATCGGTCAGGAGCACGTCACCGATCCGCTGATGGCGGCGTTGCGCGGCGGGCGCGTCACCCACGCGTACCTCTTCTCAGGCCCGCGCGGCTGCGGCAAGACCACCTCGGCGCGCATCTTCGCGCGCTGCCTCAACTGCGCGAACGGTCCCACCGACACTCCGTGCGGGACCTGCGACTCGTGCGTGGAGCTGGCGCGCGGTGGCCCCGGTTCGCTCGATGTGGTCGAGCTCGATGCCGCCTCCCACGGTGGCGTCGACGATGCCCGCGAGCTGCGTGAGCGCGCCGCCTTCGCCCCAGCCCGCGACCGCTACAAGATCTTCATCATCGATGAGGCCCACATGGTCACCACGCAGGGCTTCAACGCCCTGCTCAAGCTCGTCGAGGAGCCGCCCGAGCACGTCAAGTTCGTGTTCGCCACCACCGAGCCCGAGAAGGTCATCGGGACGATCCGCTCGCGCACCCACCACTACCCGTTCCGGCTCGTCCCGCCCGAGCAGCTGCTCGACTACCTCGGCACGCTCGCCGATGCCGAGGGCGTCGAGATCGCCTCGGGTGTGCTGCCCCTCGTCGTGCGCGCCGGCGGTGGTTCCGTTCGCGACTCCCTCTCGGTCCTCGATCAGCTCATCGCAGGCGCCGACGACGGCGGAGTCACCTATGAGCGTGCCGTCGCCCTGCTCGGGTTCACTCATGCGACGTTGCTCGACGATGCCGCCGAGGCGCTCGCGGCACGTGACGGCGCCAGCCTGTTCCGCGTCGTCGACCGTGTGATCTCCTCCGGCCACGCGCCCCGCCGGTTCGTCGAGGACCTCCTCGAACGGCTCCGCGACCTCATCGTGGTGCTCGCGGCGGGCGAGCAGGCGGAGTCGGTGCTGCGCACCGTGCCCTCCGACCAGCTCGAGCGGATGCGCACGCAGGCGCAGCACCTCGGGCTCGCCAACGCCTCACGCGCTGCCGACCTCGCCAATCTCGCGCTCACCGAGATGGTCGGCGCCACCTCGCCGCGACTGCAGCTCGAGCTGCTCTGTGGGCGGCTGCTCCTCCCGGCCGCCGATGATGGCGTCGACGGCGTCAACGCCCGCCTCGAGCGGCTCGAAGCCGGGGGCCATGCCGCACCGGGCAGGCCGATCGCGACCATCCCTGCACCCAGCCACGCGGCGCCGCCTCCCGAGCCACCGGCCCCGGTCGAGCCCGCACGCCCCGAC
>NZ_JBMDXJ010000262.1:0-7794 GCF_048594945.1 Pseudactinotalea sp.
AGGGCTGGACCTACGGCGTCATCCGCCTCAACACCACGACCCAGCCGGTCGACGCGGTCGCGTCGGCCTGAACGGCCAGGAGCGGGCCTGTCGAGACACGCGGCAGGCCCGCTCGGGGTCCGGTGGGGTGCGATGTCGCAGGCTCGCGCCATAGTGAGAACGTGACGACCACCTCGACTCGCATCCTCTCGCTGCCGCAGGCACGGCGAGTGGCGATCCATGCCCAAGGGTTGGCCCGGACCGGACGGCAGGCGCGTCCGCCCGGCACGGTGACGATGGGGCACCTGCAGCGGATGATCGATCGCGTCGGACTGCTGCAGATCGACTCGGTCAACGTGCTCGCGCGGGCACACCTGCTGCCCGCCTTCGCCCGGCTGGGGCCGTACGACTCCGCGTTGATCGATCGCGCCTCCCGGGGCACGGCGGCTCGACCGCGGCGGCTGATGGAGTCCTGGGCGCACGTGGCCGCGTACGTCCCGCCCGAGACGTTCCAGCTGCTGCGCTACCGGATGGCGCGAAGCCGCCATGCGGGGTTTCCCGCCAAGGTCCGGCGCACGCACCCCGAGACCTACGATCACGTGCTCGAGGTCGTCGATGAGCGCGGCCCGATCACCGCCGGCCAGATGCACGAGCTGCTGGGCCACGAGCGCGGGCCGAAGGACCACTGGGGCTGGAACTGGTCGGTCGCGAAGCAGGTGCTCGAGGCGTGCTTCTTCACCGGGGAGCTCGCAGTCGCCCACCGCACCTCGCAGTTCGAGCGCGCCTACGACCTCACTGAGCGAGTGCTTCCGCTCGCCGCGCGGGCGCTGCCCGAGCTCGATCCCGCCGACGCCCAGCTGGAGCTGACCGACATCGCCGCGCGCGCCCACGGGATCGGCACGGTGCGCTGCTTCGCCGACTACTTCCGCATGAGCATCGGGGAGGCGAAGGCGGCGGTCACGCGGCTGGTCGCGCAGGGTCGGCTGCAGCAGGTCACCGTGCAGGGCTGGGACAGGCCGGTGTATCTGCACGCGGAGGCGACCGTGCCGCGTCGCACGCAGGCGCGAGCGTTGCTGGCACCGTTCGACCCGCTGGTGTTCGAGCGTCGGCGGCTGCTGGAGCTGTTCGGCACGCATTATCGGATCGGGATCTACACGCCGGCCGAGCAGCGTACCGATGGCTATTACGTGCTCCCGTTCCTGCTCGGCGACGAGATCGCCGGCCGCACCGATCTCAAGGCGGACCGGGCCCGGGGAACCCTCGAGGTGCGCACCGCGTTCAGAGAGTCGGAGGGGCCTCCGCCGTCGGTGGTGGCGTCCGAGATGGCTCAGGAGCTCCGGGAGTGTGCCCGGTGGTTGGGGCTGTCGCGGATCGAGATCGCCGACGGCGCTCGCGGAGATCTCGTGGGAGCGTTGCGTCAGGTGGTGTGAGACCGGGCGCGCCGCAGGATCCGGGCCCACACGTACGATGGTCGGCAGTCAGTCGTCTTTCGCCCAGCAGCACCAGGAGTCAGTGTGTCCGTTCTCGATCGCATCCTTCGCATGGGCGAGGGGCGCGTCCTCAAGCGCCTGACCGGCCTCACCAAGCAGGTCAACGCCCTCGAGGACGTCATGAGCGACCTCTCCGACGCCGAGTTGCGTGCGGAGACCGACTCGTTCAAGGAGCGGATCGCCGATGGCGCCTCGCTCGACTCGTTGTTGCCCGAGGCGTTCGCCGTGGTCCGCGAGGCGACCAAGCGCACCTTGGGGCAGCGGCACTTCGACGTCCAGATCATGGGTGGTGCGGCGCTGCACCTCGGCAACATCGCCGAGATGAAGACCGGTGAGGGCAAGACCCAGACCGCACTGCTGCCCGCGTACCTCAACGCGCTCTCGGGCAAGGGCGTGCACGTGGTCACGGTCAACGACTACCTGGCGTCGTACCAGAGCGATCTGATGGGCCGCGTCTACCGGTTCCTGGGCTTGACCACCGGCACGGTGCTGTCCGGGCAGAAGCCGGACGAGCGGCGCGAGCAGTACGCGGCCGACATCACGTATGGCACGAACAACGAGTTCGGATTCGACTTCCTGCGCGACAACATGGCGTGGAACGCGGCCGAGCTGGTGCAGCGGGGCCACAACATGGCGATCGTCGACGAGGTCGACTCGATTCTCATCGACGAGGCACGCACCCCGCTGATCATCTCCGGTCCCGCCTCCGGCGACATCAACAAGTGGTACGCGGAGTTCGCCCGGGTGGCGAAGCGGTTGCGCCGCGACGACGACTACGAGGTCGACGAGAAGAAGCGCAACGTCGGTGTGCTCGAGCCGGGGATCGCGAAGGTCGAGGACCACCTCGGCATCGAGAACTTGTACGAGTCGTTGAACACTCCGCTGATCGGCTTCCTCAACAACGCGATCAAGGCGAAGGAGCTGTTCACGCGGGACAAGGACTACATCGTCAAGTCCGGTGAGGTCCTCATCGTCGACCAGCACACCGGGCGTGTGCTCGCCGGGCGCCGCTACAACGAGGGCATGCACCAGGCGATCGAGGCGAAGGAGGGCGTGGCGATCAAGGCTGAGAACCAGACGCTCGCCACGATCACGCTGCAGAACTACTTCCGGCTCTACGACAAGCTGTCGGGGATGACCGGTACCGCCTCCACGGAGGCGGCCGAGTTCGCGAACACCTACAAGGTCGGCGTGGTGCCGATCCCCACCAACCGCCCCATGGTCCGGGCCGACCAGTCCGACTTCGTCTACAAGAACGAGGCGGCGAAGTTCGATGCTGTCGTCCAGGACATCGTGGAGCGTCACGCAGAAGGTCAGCCGGTGCTGGTGGGCACCACGAGCGTGGAGAAGTCCGAGCTGCTGAGCAAGCTGCTCAAGAAGCAGGGCGTGCCGCACGAGGTGCTCAACGCCAAGCAGCACGCGCGTGAGGGTGCGATCGTCGCGATGGCCGGGCGCAAGGGTGCGGTCACGGTCGCCACCAACATGGCCGGCCGCGGCACCGACATCATGCTGGGCGGCAATGCCGAGCACATCGCCCTGGCGGCGATGGAGCAGATGGGGCTGGACGCCGTCGAGAACGCCGAGGAGTACGAGGCCGCGTGGCCAGCCGCGCTCGCCGAGGCGAAGAAGTCGGTGGCGACCGAGCACGACGAGGTGACCGAGCTCGGCGGGCTGTACGTGCTGGGCACCGAGCGGCACGAGTCGCGGCGCATCGACAACCAGCTGCGGGGTCGGTCCGGCCGTCAGGGTGACCCCGGCGAGTCGCGCTTCTACCTCTCGCTCGAGGACGACCTGATGCGGTTGTTCAACGCGGGTCTTGCGGAGCGGTTCATGAACGCGCCCGGCTACCCGGACGACCTGCCGCTGGAGTCGAAGATCGTCTCGCGCGGCATCGCCAGCGCTCAGGGTCAGGTCGAGTCGCGCAACTTCGAGATTCGCAAGAACGTGCTCAAGTACGACGACGTTCTCTCGCGTCAGCGTGAGGTCGTGTACGCCGAGCGACGGCGCGTGCTCGACGGCGAGGACCTCGCCGACCAGGTGGTCACCTTCCGTGAGGAGGTCATCCAGAACGTGGTCGCGGAGGCGACGGCTGCCGGAGTTCCCGAGGAGTGGGACCTGGAGCAGCTGTGGACCGACCTCAAGCAGATCTTCCCGGTCTCGATCACGTCCGAGGATGTGATCGAGGAGGCCGGTGGGCTGACCCGGCTCACACGCGAGCAGCTGATCGACGAGCTGACGTCGGACGCCACGATCGCCTACGACGCTCGTGAGGAGGAGCTCGGCTCCGAGATCATGCGGCAGCTGGAGCGGCGTGTGGTGCTGTCGGTCGTGGACCGCAAGTGGCGTGAGCACCTCTACGAGATGGATTACCTCAAGGAAGGCATCGGGCTGCGTGCGATGGCGCAGCGCGACCCGCTGGTCGAGTACCAGCGCGAGGGCTTCCAGCTGTTCCAGGCGATGGACGAGGCGATCAAGGAAGAGGTTGTCGGGTTCCTGTACAACCTCGAGGTGAAGATCCCCGGCCAGGAGGACGCGTCTGTCGAGGATGCCGGGACCGAGGACGCCGCCGTGGAAGCTCCGGTGGCGGCGGCACCCCCGGTCAAGGCACCGAGCAAGCCGCAGCAGGGGCGTCGCGCCGGTGGGAAGTCGATCCCGGCCGCTGCGCCTGCCGCAGCCTCGGACCCGTTGGGGCTCGGCGGGGTGCCGCAGCGCCCAGCCCAGCTCACCTACTCGGCGCCGTCGGGCGATGGTGACGGCGGCACCCGTGTGACCGGTTCTGCGCGAGGTGGCGCCAAGCCCGCGGCCGGCAGCAGCTCCGGCGGTGGCGCAGGGGCGGGTGGCGCGAACCGCGAGGCACGGCGCCGCGCGGCCAAGCAGGCCAAGAAGCGCAAGCGCTGACGCGTCAGCGGGTCAGCGGAAGGTCGAGGCCGTTGCCTGGTCCCACGCGGACCTCGTTGCTGAGGCCCTTGACCGTCGAGGTGATCGGGGCCACGGTGACCTTGGTCATGGCCGGGCGAGCAGCCTCACGTGTGAGGACGAGGACTGGGCGGGCCGGTGTCGCTGGCGTGAATCCCGAGAGGGGATTCGGTCGTGCGAGTCGCGCGACTCACCCGATCTCGAGCGCGGTGGCGCGCCAGCGGCCGCGGTGGATCTCGATGCGGATCGCAGCGGCGCGCACGCGATGGCCGTCGTGGATGACCACCGAGGCTTCGTGGCAGGTCTCGGACACGGCGTGGGTGTGGACGCGGACCACGCGGACTCGGCGCGCCGTGGTGGGCATCGCGCTCCCGACGCCCGCGCGGCGGCTGAGCATCTCGTAGAGGTCGGCGGTGAGCCATCGCGCGAGCTGTGCGGAGGGGCGGGCGCCGAGCAGCACCTCCACGCAGGTACGCACCAGCGTGCCGCTCCACGTGGCAGGGTCGGGGAGGTCCTGCACGAGCGGACGCGGCCACACCAGCGGAGGCGCATCGGGCACCAGGTCGTCCTCGCCCTTCCTGGGTGCCCGGAACGCGATGCGGTCCCAGGGGCGCAACTCGTGCAGGGATGCCGGTCGCACCTGCGGCTGGGCAGGCACGGCATCGGTGATCGGCTCGGCGGTGGCCAGCAGGCTCACGCTTCCTCCTCGGAGTCGTGGTCGGGCACGGTGAGCACCTGACCGGGGTGGATGAGGTCGGGATCGGACCCGACCACGTCGTGGTTGTCCGCGTACCAGTCCGGCCAGGCGGCGGCGATGTCGGCATCGGTGCTGCTCTCGGGAAGGTGGTCGGCGGCGATGTGCCACAGCGAGTCGCCGGCCGTGACCGTGTAGGTCTCACTCACGTCGGTGGTCGAGGCCGGTTCCGCCGGCGTGCCCGATGGTGCGGGCGGCTCGTCGTCGTCCTCGTCCTCGGTGTCCTCGGAGGTGGTCTCGTGCTGGTCGTCGTCTGCTCCCCAGCCCAGGTCGTCGGCGAGCGTGGCGACCGGACCTGAGGACACACTCACGGCCGTGGCCGGGATCGGGCCGGCGGCCGCGGGAGCGATCGCGGCTGCCGCGACCACGGCAGCGCTGCCGCCCGTCAGCAGCAAGCGCCGAGCGAACGGGGCGCCGAGACCGCTGATCCGTTGCTCGCCGGCGACCCAGGCGCGACCCGCGGAGCGAGCCACCAGACAGACCAGAGCTGCCACCGCCGTCGCCAGGTACCAGCTCACCAGCAGCACGCCGATCGCCAGAACGCCCAGCGCGACGGCGTCGTCGGGCGTGCGGACCCCGGCCTCGCTGGTTCGCAGCAACGAGCCGAGCAGCAGCACGAGTCCGACCGCGCTGGCGCAGGCGAGGGCGACGGCTCCGGCGAATCGGTGCGGCATGGATGGGTCCTTCGAGAGTGGATCGTGTCAGTTCATGTCAGTTCCTATCACTGAACAGTAATCGCTGTCTAGTGGTGGTGCTCCGTGAGCTCGCGCTGGTGCCCTACCGTGGGCACGTGCGTTGGGACTCGCTCTTTGCCGATCTGCAGGCGCAGTGGGAGGCAGCGTCTCGTGCGGACGACGACGACGAGATTCGCCAGCTGGCCGAGGCCGAGGTTGCCGGCACCCAGTTCGGCGACCGGCTGCGGGCGCGGCGCGGCGAGCCGCTGACGCTGCGGCTCAGCGACGGGTCCGACCGCGTGGGTCTGGTGAGCGACGTGGCACAGGAATGGGTGCTGCTCGCGGAGGGCGAACGGCGTCACCTGGTCCCCGTCATGGCGATCGCACTGGCGTGGCCGCTAGCAGGTGCAGCGCCGGCGCCGAGTGCGATCGAGCGCGGTCTCGGCCTCGGGCACGTGCTGCGGGCGCTCGCCGGCGAGGGACAGGACGTGGTGGTGCGCACCCGTGGCGGCGACCACACCGGGCTGCTGGTGCGCGTGGGAGCCGACCACCTCGACATCGCGGCACGCACCGGCGTGCTCAGCGTGCCGTGGCCAGCCTTGCTCAGCGTCTCGTCCCGCTGAGCGGGCTGATCAGTCCCGCGCGCCCTCGCGTAGCCGCTGCTCCTCGACGGCGTACCGGTGCTCGATGTAGGACTCGAGCGCCGAGCGTTCCACCCGCCAGGTGCCCTTGCCGCCGATCTGGATCGCGCGCAGCTCACCGCTGCGCACGAGCGCGCGCACGGTCGGCATCGGGACCTGCAGCACCTCGCAGACGTCCGCGAGTGAGAGGAAGCGTGGCTCCATGGGGAGAGTCTCGCACTTTCGGTGCCGCGCTCGCGGTGGTGTGTCGCGATCTGTGGATGACGACGTGTGCTCCGGTCCGGTGGCCTGTGGACACAGGGATACCGTCGGGTGCTCTCGTGGCCCATAATGGCCGGCACGATCACCGCCAGAAGGGGGAAGCCGTGGCGGACACCGGCGCGAGCAGGATGCGCAGACCGAGTTGGCGCGACCCCCGACTGGGGGTGGGGGTGCTGCTCGTCGTGGGCTCGGTGGCGCTCGGGTCGTGGGCGGTCTCCCGTGCCGACGCCACGGTCGACGTCTACCAGGCCAGCGGGCCGCTGACGCCCGGGGACGTCGTGGACCTCGACGATCTCCAGGTGGTCCAGGTCCGCCTCGACGGTGTGGAAGGTGTGTATCTCGTGCCGGGGTCGGAGCTCGAGGAGGCCGTGGTCACGCGCACCGTCGCCGCCGGCGAGCTCGTGCCGCTCGCCTCGCTCGGCACCTCCGAGGAGATCGATCTGCGTCCCGTACAGCTCGCTATGCCGGCCGCGATGCAGGACATCGTGACGGCGGGGAGTCGGGTCGACCTGTGGGTCGCCCTGCCCGATCCGGGCTCGACGCAGCGGGAGCTGCTGCCGCCCGAGCTGCTCGTCGAGGACGTCGAGGTCCGGGAGGTCCACACCGACACGTCGGTCTTCGCGGGCTCCGACTCGGTCCAGGTCCAGATCCTCGTCTCCACCACCGATCTCCCGAACGTGCTCGCTGCGCTCTCCGCCGACGGGCAGATCACGATCGTTCCGGTCCTCGGCGGCGGGGCCGGCTGAGGTGAGTCACGGGGTTCTGGTCGCTCTGCTCGGCGATCTCGAGCAGGCGGCGGTGGCCGGAGTGGACGGCGCGCGCGATTTGGTCGTGGTGCGTCGCTGTGCCGACGTGGCCGAGCTCGTCGCGGCGGCCCTGGCGGGACTGGGGTCGGTCGCGCTCATCGATGCCGAGCACGAGCCGGACCGGTCGCTCATCGCCCGGCTCGCCCAGGCTGGCACCAGCGCGGTGATCGTCTGCGAGGAGAAGGATCGGCAGCGGTACACCGCCATCGGTGCTTCGGTGGTCGCTGCTGATGAGGGAGTGGCCGCCATCGTCGCGGCCGCCGGCGCGGCGGC
>NZ_JBMDXJ010000263.1:0-11072 GCF_048594945.1 Pseudactinotalea sp.
GACCTTGATCCCGAGGTCGGGGTGCGTGTTCGAGAAGTAGCCGTACGGAGCCGCCACCAGGATCACGTCGCCACTGTGCAGCGAGCCCACCTCGACCCCCAACGCCTCGGCGAGTTCCTCGGGGGCCAGCGACGTGGCGCCATCGAGGTTCGCCGACTCCATCG
The DNA here is from genome assembly GCF_048594945.1 of Pseudactinotalea sp. Classification (NCBI taxonomy): domain Bacteria; kingdom Bacillati; phylum Actinomycetota; class Actinomycetes; order Micrococcales; family Cellulomonadaceae; genus Pseudactinotalea; species Pseudactinotalea sp. The sequence continues at coordinate 165 of NZ_JBMDXJ010000263.1, forward strand.
GGTTGAGTGAGACCGTCTCGCCGTCGCCCCACGAGGCGCTGTCGGTCGAGATGTCCGCGCTGAACGCGGTCGAGAGCGACTCGCCGTCACCGGTTTCCAGCGTGCGTGCCTCCACCTCGGTCGCCGCCGGCAGGCCGTCGGGGATCCGAACCTCATAGGCGCCGGTGGACGTGGCGGTCGCCTCCAGGTTGTCCACCGCGCGGCCGCTGTAGGTGGGGCCCCGGTTCGCCTGAGCGATCAGCAGCGACGCGACCACCACGCAAGCGACCACCAGCACCGCGATCAGCACGCCGTACGCGACCCGCAGGCGTGACCCACGCGCCGTTGGCGCAGCGGCCGCAGTGGCGACCTGGGCCCCCGCCGGCGGGTCCCACGGCTTCGCGCTCGAGCCCGACCACGCGGGGGCCGGCGGCTGCGCGAACGAGGCAACCTGCGCGACCGGCACGCCCGTGGCCGGCTGGGCCACGGGGCCCGGGTGCGAGGCGCCCGAGGTGACGGACCCGCTCCCGGGTGCTGCGCCGTCGTCGGGCGGTGCGAGGGTCGCATGACCCTCGGGGAGCATGATCGGCTGATCCTGCTGCACCCGCGTGGTCGGCTCCGGCGGCCGGGTGGGCGCGCTGCCGCGCGGCACCTCGAGCGGGGTGACCTCGAGACCCAGGTCGCGCTGCACGTCCTGCAGCGCCCGCCCCATGTCGGCGGCCGAGTCGTAGCGGGCGTCACGATCATGCGAGAGGCCCCGGCGCAGCATCTCCTGCAACGACGGCGGCAGATCGGGGCGCTTCATCGCACCGATGAAGCCGCTCTTGATCCGCCCGGTCAGGTGCGCGGCCGAGTTCGGGCCACCCGGCACCTCGTGCGGCGAGCGGCCTTCCAGCAGCGAGTACAGCGTGGCCGCCAGCGAGTACCGGTCCGAGCGGGCGTCCGAGACCGGCGTCTCCCAGAGCGTCTCCGGGGCCGCCCACGGCAGGCTCATGCCCACGGAGCTCTCACCGGTGCCCGGTCGACTGCTCGTGTGCATCGTCCGAGTGGACTCGGGCAGCTCCTCGTCGATCGTGGAGATCCCGAAGTCGGTCAACACCGGCACGCCGTACTCGGTGAGAAGGATGTTCGCCGGCTTGACGTCGCGGTGCACGATCCCGGCACGGTGCGCGGCCTCGAGCGCGCCCGAGAGCCGAATCCCCAGCGTCAGCACGTCCTTCACCGACATCGGGTAGTGGCGGTAGAACGCCCCGAGGCTGCCGCCGGAGCAGAACTCCATGACCAGATAGGGCTGGCCCTCGTCGTCCACGTCGGCGGCGTAGATCGCGGCGATGTTCGAGTGGTTCGACACCCGCGCCATGAGGTTCGCCTCAGCGGCGAACTGCTCACGCACGCCCTCGCTGAGGTCCTCGGTCCGCAGCACCTTGATCGCGACCTCGCGGCGAGGCATCTCCTGCTCGTACAGGTACACGTCGGAGAACCCGCCGTGACCGATCGGGCGGACATAGGTGTAGCCAGGGATCTCCGGCGCGGTGGCCGGTTCTTCCTGGTGCACCTCTGGCACGGCATCTCCGGTGCTCGGTCGTGGGTTCACGGCGCGCCGACCCGGACCTCACTCACGGGCGGCCACCTAGGCTGGTGGGAGTCCAGGCGATTGTAGGGGAGCCATGAGAGCACGAGTTGCCCGCGCGGGCATCGCCGGAGCACTGCTGCTGCTGGCCGGCTGCGCCAGCGCCGACCCGGTCAGCTCGTTGGGTCCCGCTCCGGCGGATGCCGACCCGACCTCGCCGGTCGCAACCCTGACCACGCTGCTCACCGAGGTGTACGCGCACGGGCTGGACGCCTCCGCCACGCCCACCACGATCGTCTCGGACGGGGCGACCGTGGATGTCGCGGTGACCGAGCTCACGCAGGCCCTCGACCTCGGCGAGGGCGCGCGTGACTTCGCCGCCGCTACGGCGTTCGAGGTGGGTCTGGCCGACGACGGCGCCGTCACCGAGGTCCAGGTCGTCACCGCTGATCCTCAGGTCGTGGGCAGCCGCGACGGGATGGCGGTCGCCACCGTGGGGGTGGTCCTGTCCACCTCTCGTTCCTCGGGGCCGACCACCGAGATGAGCGTCACCTACGCGGTAGTGCTCGACGGCGACCGGCTGGCCGATGTGGAGCCGTGGGCTCCCGGGATCGACTCGGGGGTGGGGCTGGGCTCACCCACCGGTGCTGTGCAGCGGTTCCTCGACCTCGTGCACGGCGGCGACCTCGAGGCCGCCCGGTTCTTCTCCGACGGCACCAACACCGACACCCAGCTCCGGGTCCTCGCGCAGGCCACCGACGGGCGCACCACGCTCACCGAGGTGCCGCAGGCGCAGCTCGGGTCGGCGCACGTGGTCTATGCGCTCGACCCCGACGGCCGTGTGCTCGGCAGGTTCGAGGTGTTGCTCTCCTCGCCGGCCACGGTGATCTACCAACCGACCGCGTAGGCCGCCGCCCGGCCCGGTCAGGAGCGGGGCTGAGGCTGCGTCCAGGTGAGCAGGTCGAGCAGCATCGTGTGCGCGGTGCCGCCCTCGTCGCCGACGGCCACCGTGCGGAAGCCCGCCGAAGTGTAGAGCGCCGTGGCAGGGTTGGCCTTGTCGACACTGAGGCTGATCGCCCGGATCCCGGCATCCTGCGCACGGCTGGCGATGGTGCGCAGCAGCCCACGGCCGATGCCCCGGCCACGGTGGGCCGGCACCACGCCCATGCTCAGCTCGGGGATGTCGTCCGCCACGTAGCCGTGGCCACGCGCGCTGGCGCTGAACCGGCGCAGCCACGCCGCTCCGACCGGGATCTGCAGGCCACCCGGCCCACCGAGGTCCACGGCGATCACGCCGAGGTCGCCCTCGCGCTGCCACCCCGCCACGTAGTGCGCCAGCTGCTTGTCGCGCAACAGCTGTTTGCGGCTGACGCCCTCCTCGCCGGTCCAGTTGACGGCTTCGAGCAACATGTCGAGGAGGAACTCTGCGTCCTCCGGTCCGGCATCCCGGACACCGACAGGGCTCTGCCGGACCGTCTCGGTCATCGCTCGCCCTCCCATCTGCATGACATCAGGGACGAACGAGTCCGGACTCGTACGCGAAGATCACCGCTTGGACACGGTCCCGCAGCCCCAGTTTTCCCAGCACCTTACCGACATGTGTCTTGATCGTCGCCTCGGAGACCACGAACTGGGCGGCGATCTCGGCGTTCGACAGCCCGGCCGCGAGCGCCAGCAGCACCTCACGCTCACGGGGAGTCAGGTCCGAGAGCTCCTCTTCAAGGGCGTCCGAGGGTGCGGCGTGGTCCTCGCTGTCGGAGGGCAGCCGGGTCCCGAAGAGCTCGAGCATCCGCCTCGTCACGCGCGGCGCGATCACGGCGTCGCCGCGGTGCACGGTGCGTACCGCCTCGACGAGCTCGGCCGGTTTTGTGTCCTTGAGGAGGAACCCGCTCGCGCCGGCACGCAACCCCGCGAACGCGTATTCGTCGAGATCGAACGTGGTGAGAATAAGCACCTTGGCGTCCGGCAGCGTGGCGGTGATCTGCGCGGTGGCGTCGATGCCGTTGGTGCCGGGCATCCGGACGTCCATGAGCACGACGTCGGGGCGCAGCGCCGTGGCCATCGAGGTCCCGGTCGCGCCGTCGGCCGCCTCGCCGACCACCTGGAGGTCGTCCTCGGCCTCGAGCACCATCCGGAACCCCATGCGGAGCAACGACTGGTCGTCGACCAGCAGCACCGAGATCGTCATGGTTCCTCCGTGGGGATCGGGATCGTGGCACGCACGCGCCAGCCACGCTGGTGCGGGCCGGCCGTGACCGTGCCGCCGAAGGCGCCGACCCGTTCGCGCAGACCCACGAGACCGTTGCCGCTGCCCGGTTGCACCACACCGCTGCCCGCGTCGTTGGAGACCACCACGGTAGCGACGTCGTCGGCGCGGCCGATCTCGACGCGCACGGCGCTCGCGCCGGCGGCGTAGCGCAGCACGTTGGTCAACGCTTCCTGCACCACGCGGTACACGGTGAGCGTGAAGCGGGGCTGCTGCGGCAGCGGCGGGCCGGTGTCGACGCGTTCCACGGGCAGTCCGGCAGCGCGGAACCGGGTGAGCAGCTCGTCGAGGTCGCCGGCAGTCGGGGCGAGCGGCGCGTCACCGCCGAACGGGGTGCGATCAGTGTCCTCCGAGCGCAGCACGCCGAGGATCGAACGGATCTCGGCGAGCGCGTCGCGTCCGGTCTGCGAGAGCTCGGTCAGGGCCGTGCGGGTGCGGTCGGGCGCCTTGTCGAGGCTCGCTGCGGCACCGTCGGCCAGGGCGACCATGACCGAGACCGAGTGGGCGATGACATCGTGCATCTCCCGCGCGATCCTCGCCCGCTCGGCTGCGGTCGCGAGCTGCTCGCGCTGGTCGCGCTCGAGGGCGAGTCGGTTGGTGCGGTCCGCGAGGTCGCGCTCGTGGCTGCGGCGGGCACGGACGCTGGTGCCGATCGCGTGGGCCACGATGATCCACAACGTGGTGAACCCGATGGCGACAGCGAGTGCGGCCGGCACCGAGAGCTCCTCGCTCTCGCCGCCGTCGACCGAGATCTGAGACATGTCGCCGAGCAGATAGGTGGTGGCACCCAGCAGCACGATCGAGGCCAACGTGCACACCCAGGCGGTCTGCGGCGGCCGCAGCGATGCTGTGGTGTAGATCGCGAGCACCACGCCGAACTCGTGCCCGAAGGGGTTGCCCGCCACGATCGTGGTCAGCAGCGCGCAGGCACCGATGACGATCAGGACAGCAACCGGGTGCTGCCGCCGCAGCAGCAGCGCTCCCGTGACCACGGCGACGGTGACGAGGAACAGGCTCAGGGAACTGAGCGGAAGCTCGCCCAGCACCATCGCAGCCGTGACGAGGCTCGGCACCAGGTACCAGCAGGCCACCACGATGTCGGTCCCGCGAGGATGTTCGGCGAACCAGCGCCGCACCGGGCCGAGCCGCCGGGTCTGTAACGCGGTGAACGGCTGCGTGGTGGTGGTGGGCGCACCAAGAGCCGGCGCCGACGGGATCCCTCCCGCCGCCGCCGGCTCCGTCGGTGTGCTCAGGCGTCCCTCCGACGCAGGAGCACAGCGGCGCCGATCAGTGCGGCAGCCACCCAGCCGAGCAGGACCAGATAGCCCTGCCACGGCGTCAGGACGGTCTCGACGAGATCGCCCGTGATGAGGCGCTCACCCGCCGCGGACGGCAGGTAGGGCGCGATGTCCTGGACCCACTCCAGGGGCACCTGGCCGATGATCGGCAGCACGAGCAGCACGCCGAGAACCGCAGCGATGCCGCCGGCGGTGTGCCGCAGCATGGCGCCGACGCCAAGCGAGAACAGCGCGATCGCCGTCAGGTACAGCGGGACGCCGAGCAGCGAGCGCTGCACGTCTCCGTTGCCGAGTTCCACGGCCATGTCCAGAGGCTCGAGGATCGGGGTCGTGGCGAGCGTGGCCAACGCCACGGCGACCAGCCCGACGACGAAGCTCGCCGCCGCGACCACGACCGCCTTGGCGGCGAGGACCGGCAGGCGCGTGGGCACCGCCGACAGTGACGAGCGGATCTGCCCGGTGGAGTACTCGCCGCTGATCCGCATCACGCCGAGGACCACCAGGACGATCTGACCGATCGAGTACCCGAACGTGGCGACCATGGTGCCGACGGCCGCATCTGCCGGCATCGGTTGGCCTTGGTTCAGCTCAGGGTCTGCGGCGAAGCTCATCCCGGCAGCCATCATGAGCGAGAAGCCGACCATCACCAGCACGGTGACGCCGAGGATCCAGGCCGTCGAGCGCACCGAGAGGAACTTGATCCACTCGGAGCGGAGCGTGTGCAGGAACGAGACGTGCGCCGTCGTCGGGACTGACGAGACGCGTGCGGGGGAAGCGACGGCGGTCATCGGACTGTCTCCATCGAGGGGTCGGCTGCCGGTGCAGCAGCCAGGGATTCGGAGTGGTACTCGACCTCACCGGCGGTGAGGGTCATGAACGCCTCCTCGAGCGAGGCACTGAGCGGGGTGAGCTCGTGCAGCGGGATGCCGCGTGCGGCGGCAAGGTCACCGATCGCACTCGCCTCCACACCGGCCACCGTGAGCACCTCGGAGTCGGTGGAGGTGATCGTGACCTCGTCGCCGCGCAGGGCGTCCGCGAGCTCGGTGGCGCGGGGGCTGCGGACCTTGACGGATCCGGTGGTGCTCGAGGCGATGATCTCGCTGACGGAGCCGCTGGTGATGATGCGCCCGCGGCCGATGACGATGATGTCGTCGGCGGTGATCGCCATCTCGCTCATGAGGTGCGAGGACAAGAACACCGTTCGGCCCTCGCCTGCGAGGTAGCGCACCATGGTGCGGACCCACTTGACGCCCTCGGGGTCGAGGCCGTTGACGGGCTCGTCGAGCACGAGGGTCTTGGGGTCGCCGAGCATCGCGGCGGCGATCCCGAGCCGCTGGCCCATGCCGAGCGAGAAGCCGCCCACACGCTTGCGGGCGACATCGGTCAGGCCAGTGAGCTCGATGACCTCCTCGACACGCTTGAGGCCGATCCCGTGCGTGGCGGCCAGGGCGCGGAGGTGGTTGCGGGCGCTGGAGCCGGTGTGCACGGCCTTCGCCTCGAGCAGCGCGCCGACCTCCAGCAGCGGTGCGCGGTGCTGGGCGTAGGGCTTGCCGTTGACCGTCACGTGGCCGGCCGTGGGCCGGTCGAGGCCCAGGATCATGCGCATCGTGGTCGACTTGCCGGCGCCGTTGGGGCCGAGGAAGCCGGTGACGCGGCCGGGCTCGACACTGAACGAGACCGAGTCGACGGCCACCTTCTCCCCGTACCGCTTGGTGAGGTTCTCTGCCTCGATCATGAGCGTCCTTCCGTTGGTGCGCTCTCGCGCTGTCACGTCAACGGTAGGGCGCGGGGATGTCGCCGCACACCGGCCATGTGGCTGAGGTTGGTGACCGGCTCCCTCCACCGAACGGGTGAGGGCGTCATCCAGGGGACGCACCGCCGCCGGGTTCCCCGAAGAACCGGGAACACGGCGGCACGTGATCTCGTTGGGTTCGGTAGGCGGGTGTGGGCGCATATGCGCTCGGGGCCCGTAGCATGAGACCCCGGGACGCCGCCGTGGCGCCATGACCAGGAGGACACAGGTCCAGATGGCCAATCCGTACTTCAGCAACAGCGCGAACTTCGGGAAGAGCACGCCTCAACCCGGTGCCGTGGGCGTCGGCTACCAGCCGAACGCTCAGGGTTACGCCCAGCCGAGCCCCTATGGCACGCCGGGCACCTACGACCAGACCACCGACGCCCAGTTCCAGAGCGTCCAGGACGCGTACAACGCGCCGTCGGCCACCGCTGCCCAGACCGGCCGGCTCACCTACGACGACGTGATCATGAAGACCGCCACGGTCCTCGGGGTCATCGTGCTGACCGCCGCAGTGATGTGGTTCGGGTTCGCCAACGGGGTGATCCCCAGCGGCCTGATGATGCCGGTGCTGTGGGGCGGCCTGCTCGGCGGCCTCGTGCTCGGCCTGGTCAACTCCTTCAAGAAGGAGCCCTCACCGGCGTTGATCCTCGGCTACGCGGTCCTCGAGGGCGCGTTCCTCGGCGTGATCTCGATGGTGTTCAACTTCGCCTACCCGGGCATCGTGCTGCAGGCCGTGCTGGCCACGTTCGTGACGTTCGGTGTCACGCTGGCGCTGTTCAAGAGCGGCAAGGTGCGCGTCACCCCGAAGTTCACCAAGATCCTCATGATCGGGCTGGTGAGCTACGGCATCTTCTGCATCGTCAACCTCGTCCTCTCGCTCACCGTGCTGGGTGGCTGGGGTCTGCGCGCCGGCGGCTTCGGTCTCGTGATCGGCGCGATCGCCGTGATCCTCGCCGCGATGACGCTCGTGATGGACTTCGACCAGATCCAGCGCGGCGTCACCAACGGCGTGGCCCGCAAGTACGCCTGGTCGGCGGCCTTCGGTATCGCGCTCTCGCTCGTGTGGCTCTACCTGGAGTTCCTGCGGATCCTCGCGATCCTGCGCGGCGACTGACCCCGCCGCTCCCACCACCGCTTCGGGGCGATTTGCAGTCACCAGATGGCTGCGAATCGCCCCGAAGCGCTTTCCGGCGCGGGGCCGCTACGGTAAGCGCATGCCGCTGTTCGATCTGCCGCTCGCCGACCTGCAGACCTACTCTCCCGAGATCGCCGAACCGGCCGATTTCGACGACTTCTGGCAGCGCACGCTCGCCGAGGCGCGTGGCCACGACCTCGCGCTCGAGCTGACGCCCGCCACCTCGCACCTGCGTCACGTCGAGGTGTTCGACGTGACGTTCGCGGGCTTCGGCGGCCACCCGATCAAGGCCTGGTACGCCCGGCCGGCGCGGATCGAGGGCGACCTGCCCGTGGTGATCAACTACCTCGGCTACTCGGGCGGGCGCGGGCAGGCGTGGGAGACCACGCTCTTCCCGAGCGCGGGGTACGCGTACCTGCGCGTCGACTCGCGCGGACAGGGCTGGAACCAGGGGTTCCCCGGCGACACGCCGGACCCGGTCGGGCACTCGCCCGCGGTCCCCGGCGTGATGACCCGTGGTCTCGAGAGCCCGGAGACCTACTACTACCGGCGGCTGTTCACCGACGCCGCCCGAGCCGTGGACGCGGCCCGGGAGATCCCTGGGAACGCACGTGACGCCGTCGTCGTCTCCGGTGGCAGCCAGGGTGGCGGGATCGCGATCGCGACCGCGGCGCTGGTCCCCGACGTCGCCGGACTCATGACCGACGTGCCGTTCCTGCAGCACCTGCGCCGCGCCGTCGAGATCACGGGCAACGCGCCCTACAGCGAGATCACGGCCTACCTCGCGGCGCACCGCCACGCGGCCGAGCAGGCGTGGCGCACGATCTCCTACATCGACGGCGCGAACATGGCCACGCGCGGCCGGGCGCCGTCGCTGTGGTCGGTGGCGATGATGGATGCCACCTGCCCGCCCTCCACGGTGTACGCCTCCTACAACCGCTACGGCGGCCCCAAGGAGATCGAGGTCTACGGCTACAACGGCCACGAGGGCGGCGGCGGCTTCCAGACTGGTCGCCAGCTCGCGTGGCTCGCTGATCTGCTCGGTTGAGGCCCGACGGCGCAGCGGCGGTCTGGTCTGTCGCGCTCAGCCGGGCGTGAGGTCCTTCTGCCAGCTCTCGGTGACGTAGCTGGTCTCCCAGCCGAGGGAGGAGTACAGACCGTCGGCGCCGGTGGGGGAGTCGGCGTCGACCTCGAGACCCACGCGGTTGCGGCCGCGCTCCGAGGCGTCGGTGATCACGGTGGCGAGCAGCGCCTTGGCCACGCCGCGACCCCGGGCGAGGCGGTCGACGCCGATGTAGCTGACGTAGGAGCCTTCGGTCCCGCTCGCGTCCGGTGGTGACACGGTCGAGACGAGCGCACCTGCCACGAGCTCGCTGCCCTCGTGCTCCACGGTGGCTAGCCACCAGTGGTCCCACCGGTGCCCGGCGTCCTCACGCAGCCGCTGCACGAACTCCCCGAAGCTCTCGCGGTAGGAGTTGAAGTGGTCGGCGAACGAGCGCTCCAGCACACGGTGCACGGCCTGCAGGTCCTCGGCGTAGGGCATCGTGGTGCCGTCGCCGAGGTCGTGCGTGCGCACGCGGCGCACGGTGACTCCCTCGCGGCCATCGAGCCGTTCACCCGGCGGCACGGGGCGGCTCATGTTGAGCCAGCGGCGGGCGCGGTGATGTCCGTGGCGGGTGAGCCAGGCCTGCAGGTCGGCGTCGCTGGCGTCCACGAGGATCTCGAGGCGGGTCGAGGTCAGGTCTCGGCCTCGGGCGATGGCGGTGGCGGTCGCGTCCAGCCAGTCGAGGAGGGCGAGGGCGACCTGCTCGGCGTTCGGCAGGGATCGGTCGACGTGCAGCACCAGGTCGGTCCGCCCGCCCGCGCGGTCGTGCGCGCTCGCCCAGGCGAGGATCGCGCCGGAGGCGTCGGTGACCACCCGCTGATGCCGCGTCCACGAGCCGATACCCACCGCGGTCGAGCGGACCGCGTCGACGTCCGAGCCCCCGTGGCCCCGGATGTGTCTCTGGATCCTGCTGACCAGGTCCGCGAGCGCGTCGACATCGTCGGCGCGGATGTAACGAGCCGTCAGGCCGGGCGGAAGCACGGGGAGATCGCTCACGCGTCCATCCTCCCGCGCCTTCCAGCATTGAACGCGGTTTCAATCGGCCTATGAGACGCCAGAGGTCGATTGAAACCACGTTCAATGCCAGGAGTGTGGAGGTCGGGGAGGTGGCAGCGGCACGTAGGGTGGAGGTCATGAGTGAGAACCTCCCCACCGCCAGCGGCTCCTTCGGCGACAAGCCCGAGCTGACCTTCCCCGAGAACGCGGCTCCGGCCGACCTGCAGGTGCAGGTGCTCGAGCAGGGCAGCGGCGCAGCCGTCGAGTCCGGCCAGACGATCGAGGTCAACTACCTCGGCCAGGTCTGGGGCGGCAGCATCTTCGACAACTCCTACGACCGCGGTAGCTCGATCGAGTTCCCGATCGGTGTGGGCCGCGTCATCTCCGGTTGGGACACCGGCCTCGTGGGTCAGCAGATCGGCTCCCGCGTGCTCGTGAGCATCCCGCCGCACGAGGGTTACGGCCCGATGGGCAACCCGCGCGCCGGTATCCGCGGCGACGACACGCTCGTGTTCGTCGTCGACATCCTCAACGCCCGCTGACAAGGGCGCGAAAAACGCACGACGGTGCGCTGCGCACGTATCAGGTACGTGCGCAGCGCACCATCGTTGTCTTTGGCTACTCCCGCCCGAGCACCGACTCCTGGCTCGGCAGCTCGTCCTGTCGCGCGATCCCGACGGGGCACGTCATGCCGTTGGGCTCACACATTGCAATAAGTACCCAATGTGAGGCACCCTTGCCCGCGTGAGCACAGCAGTCAT
>NZ_JBMDXJ010000264.1:0-2432 GCF_048594945.1 Pseudactinotalea sp.
TCCTCGAACACGGCGCGATCGCCGCCGACCATGATCGAGAGGACGCCCTCGATCGCGCCGGCCTCGCCGCCGCTGACCGGCGCATCCAGACAACGCACCTCGGCGGCTGCCGCGGCCTCGTGCACCGCGAGCGCCTCGGCAGGACTGATCGTGCTGTGGTCAATGAGAATCGCCCCGGGCTCCAGGTGGCTGAGGGCGCCCCCGTGACCCAGGAGGACATCGTGGACCACCGGCCCGTCCGGCAGCATCGTGATGAGCACCTCGCACCCGGCCGCGTCGGCCGCGGAGTCGACCACCTCACCGCCGGTCTCCGCTGCTCGTGCGCGGGCTCGGTCGCTCGCGCCGTACACCTTGACCTCGTGACCTGCCGACACCAGGTTGCGCGCCATCGGCGCGCCCATGATGCCGGGACCGATGAATCCGATCGTTGCCATTGACCTCGTGGCTCCTTCGCCTCGTCTTGTGTGCGACCGTAGGGCACGAGCCCATGCGCGTCAAGAGTTCTTGTATGACATTGACGCACCGCCTAGCATCTGGTCATGGCAGACCATGAGCTCCGCACACGATCAGTCGTGGACGCGGTCGAGGACGAGCTGCGGGACCAGCTCCTACGCGGAGAGGTCGATGCGGGCGACGGCGTCACCGAGGTAGGCGTTGCCGCGCGGTTCAAGATCGGGCGCCCCACCGCCAAGGCTGCGCTCGATCGGCTCGTCAACGACGGAATCCTCATCCGCAACGGGCGCCGCGGCCTGATCGTGCGGGTGCTCTCCGACCACGACATCGCAGAGCTGTACGAGTCCCGCATCGTGCTCGAGAGCCACGTGGCAGCAGTGCTCGCCGCGCAGCAGCACCTGCCCGAATCGGCAACTCTCCAGAACGACCTGCTCCGCCTCGCCGCCAACCGCAACGACGCGAGCGTGGTCGTCGCCTCCGACGTGCAGCTCCATCACGCGCTGGTGCAGGCGCACGGCAACGGGCGCATGACGCGGATGCACTCGACCCTCATGGCTGAGGCCCACCTGTGCATGGCGCGCGTGCAGGCGCGTCAACTGCTGCGCGCCGAGCAGATCGCCGACGAGCACGCCACCATCCTCGACGCCATCGCGGCCGGCGATGCCACTGCGGCCAGTGACCTCACCCGCGACCACCTCGAGCGGGCACGCGACAAGCTGCTCGCCACGATGTTCGAGGCGCCGACAGACGAGGACGCGGATCCAGCGGCCACCCGATGAGCACCCGCCGTTAGTCGCCCCAGCATGACTGAGCGCTTCCGCATCGACCTCACCGGCCCGGAGAGCCACGTGCTGGTGCGCCGACCCGGTGAGCGTGCGATCTCGATCGGGCCTCACGAGCAGTGCGACCTCGTCGTCGGGAACGAGCAGCAGGTGCAGTGGGATGCCCTGGACGAGCCCAGCCTCGTGGCGGCGGGCTGGCCGAGCACGCTGCGATACGAGGGGGCCGATCCGGAGGTGGCCCGGTGGGCGGCTCGGCGCGGGATCGAGAATCTGCAGGTCACCGCCTCGCGGAAGCTCGACCTGGACCTCACCGAGACGTCCCTGCAGTACCTCACGCTTCGCGCCGCCGGGCACCCGTTGAGCGCGACGCTCCCTTCGGCCACCACGCTCGACTACATCGCTCTCGCAGGTGATCCGGCGGAGATCACCGTGCGCCTGCATCCCGACGGCAGCGTGCCCGGCGTGATCCTCGAGCCGACGCGCACCGGTGGCCGCGAGCGCCGGCTCGCGCCCTCGGAGGGCTCGGCGGGTGCGCGCTCGCTGCCGATGCCGCCGGCGCTCCGCGACACCGCGACGGTGCTGGTCTACGGCGACCCCTTCGATGTGCCGTTCGATGCCCGGTCGCTGCTGTCCTACCCGCACCTCTCGCGGGTAGAGCTGCGAGGAGCAGTCGCCCATCTGGATGCACTCGCGAGGCTGCCGTTGCACTCGCTAGAACTCCGCTACGTCCCTGATCTCACCGGTCTGCCGCCGCTGTCCACCTGGCCCCACCTGGCGCAAGTGATCGTGTGGAACTCGGACGCTGCCGCAACGAAGCGGGTGCGCAGCGAGGTCCGGCGGATGCCGCCTGGTGAGGGTCTCCGGTCCGCCTCCCAAGGGCGGGACGCTGCGTGGTTCGCGACGGAACACGGGCTGCCGTTCTCCGCCTGGCCCAAGCAGTCAGCCTCGGCAGCCACGCGCGCCTTCCGCGAAGCCGCCAAGGAGATCACTGCGGCGGCCTCACCCGAGGAAGCCCAGGCCGCGATCGAGCACTTGGTCAGGGCAGCCAATGCGCTCCCGGAGATCTTCACCTCCGAGCGCGAGGACCTCGGTGAGGCGGTGTGGCTGCTCGCGCAGCTGACCGAGCACCTCGACCCCGCGGCCGCAATGGCCCGGTTCGACGCCGTCCGCGACTTCTAGAGGCAGCGGTGCGGCGCG
>NZ_JBMDXJ010000265.1:0-9193 GCF_048594945.1 Pseudactinotalea sp.
TTCCAGCCGCCCAAGCCGTAACCTGCCCACAGGAGGTCTCACATGGTGACAACGATCGCGCTCATCGGCGCCGGGTACCGCTCGCACACATTCGCTCGCGTGATCGCGGCGGTGCCGGAGCGGCTGCAGCTCGCCGGCGCCGTGGTGCGGGACCCGCAGCGGGCAGCGGAGTTCGCAGCTGAGCACCGCACGACCACCTGGCCCTCGCTCGCGGAGGCCGACCTCGATGGCGTCGACGTGGTGGTCGTCGCCGTGCCGGGATCCGCGAGCGCACGCGTGATCGCCGAGCTGAAGGATCGTGGCCCGGTGGTGCTGGCGGAGACGCCTCCCGGCGTCGACATGGCCGAGCTCGAGGCGTTGTGCGCGCTGGAGCGTGACGGCCTGCGTATCCAGGTCGCCGAGCAGTACCACCTGGAACCGCTGATCGCGGCGCAGATCGCGATCGCGCGCAGCGGGCTGCTGGGCGAGGTCACGCAGGCCCAGGTCGCGGTGGCCCACGGCTACCACGGTGTGAGCGTGCTGCGGCGGGCGCTGGGGGTCGCGTTCGAGGACGCCACGATCACGGCGACCACCGTGCTCTCCCCGGTGCGCCTGGGGCCGAGCCGCTACGGCGACCCCGACGAGGATCGGATGGTCAACGGCACCCGCACCCTCGCCTGGCTCGACTTCGGCGACCGCCATGGCGTCTTCGACTTCGACGACCAGCAGTACCGCAACTGGGCGCGCTCCCCCAGCCTCCTCGTGCGCGGCACCGACGGAGAGCTGCGCGACCTGGAGGTGCGCCGCTTCCTCGACGCCCGCACGCCCCTCACCTCACGCCTCGAGCGCGTGGCTGCGGGCGGCCCGGGCAGCCACGAGGGCCTGTTCCTGCGCGGCTACACGTTCGAGGGCTCCTGGCAGTACAGCAACCCGTACCTGCGGGCCCGACTCGCCGAGGACGAGCTGTCGATCGCCCGTATCCTCGATCTCACGGGCGAGTACGCCCGCGGCGGCCCGGCCGTCTACTCGCTCGCCGAAGCCGCTCAGGACCGCTACCTCGACCTCGCGATCCAACGCGCGGCGGAGACCGGCGAACGCGTGCGCACCACCCGTCAGCCCTGGGCCGGTTAAGACGCCTCGGCCATCGCGAGGAACTCGCGTCGGAGCGAGGCCCTCGTGACCGAGTCCGCGACACCCGGGGTGTCGAGCAGCGCGAGGTTGCCGAGGTACGCGGCGTAGAGCACGCGGGCTCGCGCGGCCGCTCGCGCCGGGGACAGCCCGCGTGAGCGCAGCAGCCGCCGGACGTAGTCGATGCGCACCTCGTGCACCCGTGCGACCACCGGTCCGATCTGCGGGTGGTCGGTCGCCCCGAGGATGCGCCACTCGGTCACATCGGACTCCGGATGGCCGAGCACGATGTCCATCAGGCGTTCCAGCGCGTCGCCCGATGTGCCCCGCTCGATCTCAGCGATCACCTGTGTCGTGGCGATCTCAGCCCATTCCTCGACGACGGCGCTCACCAAGTCTGCGCGGTCACGGAAGTGCCAGTAGAAGCTTCCCTTGGTGGCGCCGATCTCGGCCGCGAGCGGCTCGACCGCGAGGTTCTCGAACCCGATGTGCGACCCCATCACGGTGGCCGCCCGGATCCAGTCGGCTCGGCTCAGCCGAGCCTGGGAGGGGCGATCGGAGGACACCTTGTCACCGTACCGTACGGCGGCGTATGGTGAAGGCCGTACGCCACCGTATGGAGGAACCACGATGAGCTGGACCACCCGCACGCCCACCGGTATCCGCAACGTTCACGAGCGTGAGGTCGCGGCCACGCCGGCGGAGGTCTGGGAGCTGATGTCCGCCTTCGGCACGCCGGCCGACCGTGTCTGGCCGTCGGACCGTTGGCCAGCCCTCACGCTCTCCGACGGCGTGCGTGTGGGCAGTCATGGTGGTCACGGCCCGATTCGGTACCGCGTCGAGGCGGTCGAGGATGGCGCCGGCCTCACCTTCAGGTTCGACCCCGAAGCCGGGATCAGCGGCGCGCACGCGTTCACGCTCGCACCGACCAGCATCGGCACTCGCGTCATGCACACGATGCTGATCGACCACCCCGGCACCGCCGTGGCCACGGTGATCGTGCCGCTGCACGACGCCCTGCTCGAGGATCTGCTCGACCAGCTGGAGGCGCTCGTCGCGCACCGCGAGCTGCGCCGCCGACCACTCCCCCTGGCCGTTCGAGCACGGCGCGCCGCCGTCGCAGCCTCTCAAGCACCGCCGTCGGTACCGTCGATGCGTCGTCGCGCCCTCGCCGTCGCGACCGCCGCCACCCTCGGCGGGATCGGTGCCCTGCACCTCGCATGGGGCTTCGGCGCCACCTGGCCGGCATCCACCGCCGAGGGCCTCACGCGCACAGTGGTGGGCATCGACGACCAGAGCCGAGCACCAGGACTGCTGGCGTGTGCGGCGGTTGCGGGTGCGCTGGGAGTGGCGGCAGGGTCAGCGCTCGCGACCACGTCGTCCAGCAACGCCGTCCGCACGATCGGCACCATCGGCGCAGGCGTCACCTCCGGCGTGCTCGCTCTGCGCGGCGTCGCCGGTCTCGTTCAGTCGACCGTCTTTCCCACACCGTGACGCCCGAGTACCGACCACGGGATCTCGCCGTGTACTCGCCGCTGTGCCTGACTCTCGCCGGAGCGATGCATCTGCTGCGGCGGTCGGCCAAGCACCGGCCGCCTCAGGCGCGCCGCGCCTCGTCGATCACCTCGCCGGCGACGTCGTAGAAAGTGAGCCGGTCGCCGTCGAGACCCCACCGAGCCGCGGAGGCGAGTGAGCTGCCGAGGCTGCGCCCCTCGCAGCCGATCAGGGTCTGCACCCCGGCGGTGGCGAGGAGGCCCCCCTCGGCGCCGAGCACCCACCTGCCGGACTGGCCGTTGCACCCGTCCGAGCCGGTCCAGGTGCCGTCCGCGGCCAGCTCCAGGAACGGGTCGGTCGAGTAGCTCTCGAGCGGGAGCCACCGCCCCACCACGTCCTCGGCGCTCGGCGCTGCCATTCCGTCCGGCAGCGGCGCAGGCTCGGCATCGAGCGCGGCGAGTTCGTCGTCGGTGAGCTCGGGCGGCTGCCGGTACTCGTCGGACAGCTCCGGGTTCGCCGGGGGCTCGCCATCCACGGCGAGGGCCGCGACCTCGTTCCCGTCAGCGTCCAGAAGCGCCATGCCGCCCTCTCTCGCCGCGTAGCCGGCAGTGCGTTCGAGCCACCCGACCTCATCCGCCTCCTTGCACGTGCCGGAGGCACCGTAGGAGTCGGCGAGCCAGGCGCCCGACTGCGCCCGCCACGACCCGTGCACAGCGCCGCACTCCCCCAGATACGTGAGCGATCCAGGCGACGTCGAGGACCCGATCTGCAACCAGGCGTCGGCGTCCACGCCCTCGACGCTCACACGCCACAACCCGACCAGGCTCGACGGCGGCGCCGCCTCCGCCTGCGTCTCCTCGGTGTCACTGTCGCCGGTGGGATCGCCGTCGCCGGCGGGCGCGCCCGCACAGCCCGACAGGGCCAACAGCGCCGCCAGCAAGGGCAGCAGGGTCCGTGCACCAGATCTCGCCATACTTCGACAGTGTGCCGAAGGCGCGCCACGTTGCACCGGTTTCGCCCGCAACGAACACACGTGCGCCGGCACGGCAACCGCCCTACGTTGGCCACCATGGGCGACGTCATCGCATTCCCCGGGCAAGCAACGCGGCAGCCGAGCGAGCAGGCCGGGCCGCTCCCCGCCGTCGAGCGCCGACTGCTCTGGCGCGAGGCCGTCGGCCACGAGCTGCGCCGGGAGCGACTGGCCCAGGAACGCACCCAGGGCGACGTTGCCGAGCATGCCGGCATCTCGACCCAGTACCTGAGCGAGGTGGAGCGCGGCCGCAAGGAGGCAAGCTCGGAGATCCTCGAGGCGGTGACTGGCGCTCTGCGCCTGCCACTGCCCGACCTCGTGCTGCGCGCCGCCGGGCTGCTGCAACCGAGGCACCGCACCTCGCTGACCGAGAGCAGCACACCGAGTCGACCTGAAGGCCCGGTCCTGCTGGCCGCGTAGCTCACGCCGCAGGCAGCAGCTTGCGGCTCGCGATCACCTCGTCCACCACGCCGTACGCACGCGCCTGTTCCGCCGGCAGCACCAGGTCGCGGCTGACCTCTTCCCGGACCTGCTCCACAGACCTCCCAGTGTGCTGCGCCAGGATCTCCTCGAGCTGTTCCCGCGTCCGCGCCACCTCCTTCGCCGCGAGCCGCAGGTCCGGCAGCGTGCCGCGGCCGCCGGTCTCCGGCGGGTGCAGCAGCACGCGCGCGTGCGGCAGCATCCCGCGCCTGCCGGGCTCCCCCGCAGCCAGCAGCATCGCCGCCGTGGACGCGGCCTGGCCCACACAGATCGTCGAGACCGGCGCCCGCACGAACTGCATCGTGTCGTAGATCGCCAGGCTCGCCGTGACCGAGCCCCCTGGTGAGTTCAGGTACAGCGAGATCTCCCGGTCGGGGTCGGCGGACTCCAGGTGGATCAGCTGGGCGATGATCGTATTGGCCACGCCGTCGTCGATCTCGGTGCCGAGGAAGACGATGCGGTCGGACAGCAGCCGCGAGTAGACGTCCGAGGCGCGCTGCCCCTGCGACGTCGTCTCGACCACGCTCGGGATCGTGTAGGAACTCATGCCAGCACCCCCGCCCGGCGTCGTGCACCCAGTCGCAGCACGTCCGGGCCGGCCACGATCGCGTCGACGAACCCGTACTCCAACGCCTCCTCGGCGGTGAACCAGCGGTCCCGATCGGAGTCGCGGTGGACCGTCTCGACGCTCTGCCCGGTGTGCTCGGCGGTCAGTCGCGTCATCACCTCGTTGGTGTGATCGAGGTTCTGCGCCTGGATCGCGATGTCGATCGGCGACCCCTGCAGCCCCGCCGACCCCTGATGCATGAGGATCCGCGCGTGCGGCTGCGCGTATCGCTTGCCCGGGGTGCCCGCCGAGAGCAGGAACTGCCCCATGCTCGCGGCCATCCCGGTCGCCACGGTCGCGACGTCGTTGCCGATCATCCGCATCGTGTCGTAGATGCCGAGCCCGGCCGAGACCGACCCGCCCGGCGAATTGATCAGCAACGTGATGTCGGCACGCGGGTCCTCGGCCGCGAGCAGCAGCAGCTGGCTGGTCAGCCGCCGCCCGATGTCGTCGTCGACCTGCTGCGCGAGCACCAGGATGCGGTGCTGCATGAGGTTCTCGATCAGTCTGTCGTCCAGGGTGGGCATGGTGACTCCTCTCGTCACCACCCAGCCTGGATTGCCCGACGGCGCAGCGCGCCTCGTGCTGCTCTCGGCAGATCTGCTCGTGGCTGAGTCGGGCCCGTCAGCGCGGGTGGCGACCCCGCGGGCGGCTCAGCTCTCGGACTTGCCGGCCCGCCAGTAGCCCATGAACGCGACCGAGCGACGGTCCACACCGTGCTCCTTGACCAGTGCACGGCGGAGTCCGGTGACCACGCTGGCCTCGCCGGCCAACCAGGCGTAGAACTCCCCGCGCACGGCCTGCTCGGGCACGTCCCACAGGAACCCGTCAGGGTCGATCGGCAGCTCGACGTCAGCCTCGCCCTCGCCCGATCTCTCCCCCAACCAGAGATCGAGCAGGGCGCGCACGGCGGGATCGAGCAGCGATCCGGTCGCGACACCCTCGCGGGCGAGCCAGCGCACCTGCACGCCAGCCGGCGCGGTCACCGCGAGTGCGTCGTCGGCATGCGGGACCTCCAGCAGCGCCGCGCCGCTGGCGTGCTCCGGAAGCCCCTCGAGGATCGCGAGCGCGGCGGGCACGGCCGTCTCGTCGGCGACCAGCAGGAACCGGTCAGTTCCCTCGGCCGGCTTGAAACCTGTGCCGCCGTATGGTCCGCCGTGGGGCAGGTTGGGGCCGCAGAGGATGATCTCGTCGCCCACCGCAGCCCGCGCGGCCCAGCGGGACGCCGGCCCCTCGTCGCCGTGCAGCACGAAGTCGATGTCCACCTCGCCCTGGTCAGCACGCACGTAGCGGGAGGTATAGGTGCGGACCGGGTTGCGGTGCGACGCCTCCCGTGCCATCAGCTCCTGGTACCAGCTCAGCTGGTCGGCGTCGCCGACCTCGAGTGAGCCGTCGGGCGCGGGCAGGATCACCTTCACGCGCTGGTCGTCGCGATCGTCGCCGAACTCGCGCAGCTGCTCGCCTGCGAAGGTGATTCGCACGAAGCTGGGGCTGAGTCGGTGCGTACGGCTGACGGTCGCGCGAAACAGGCGCCAGGCCTGAACGGTCGCGGTGAGAGTCTCAGTCATTGCAATAAGGCTAGCCTTCCCTCACCGAATCCTGCCAGGAGAGCCTCGTCACACCGCTGGCTAAGGTGGGCCCGGTGACGGACACACCCACGCTCCCCCGCTCGATCTGGCTGCTGTCAGAGGCTCGACGCTCCGCGCTGTCGCTGATGGCTGCGGTCCCGCTGTCGTTCCTCGCGGTGCTGCTGCTGGTGCGACTCTCGCCGGAGCTGGGCGAGGTGATTCTCGCCGGCTCCACCGACCGCAGCCTGGTCGGCGCCGTCGTCGCGTGGACGATCTTCGCGCTCATCCACACCGGGCTCAGCTGGCTGTCCTACAGCGGGCTCCGCGGCGAGCAGTTGCGGCAGGCTGCCGCCGCCGACCCGGCGTGGCTCAAACGGCACGAGGGCGGTCCCAACGTGTTGGTCAGGTTGGTCGTCGGCTCCGGCCCGACGTCCTGGGCCACCTCGATCTCGATCCTCGCATTGGTCGCCGTCGTCACGATGGTCCTGCGCCCCGGGCTCCGAGCGGTCCCCATCGTGCTCATCCTCGCCTTCGCGATGGTGGCGCTGTCGTGGCTCAACATGGCAGTGATGTATGCGATCCATTACGTACGTGCCAACGGGCTCGGGGAGCGCACCGATCCCCCGCTCGCTTTCCCGGGCGAGCAGCCCGATCAGCTCATTGAGTACATGTACTTCGCCGCCGGGGTGCAGGCCACCTTCGGCAGCACCGACGTGGCGATCCGAACTTCCAGCATGCGCAAGCTCGTACTGGGCCACAGCATGATGGCATTCGTCTACAACACCGTGATCGTGGGCATGGTGATCTCTCTGCTGCTGAGCGCAGGTTGAGCGAGCGGCCGTTCACCTGGGAGCAGCTGCGCCGGTCGAGCCTGGCGCGGCAGTTCCCGCGGGTGCGTGGCCGCGGGGTCACCGCCGTGGCCGAGGTGGTGACCCGGATCGGGCCGCTGCAGACCCAGACCGCACGGTCGGCGTTCCTGGGTCTCGCCGCGCGAGCCCCCGGACTCACGCACGCCACAATCACGGGGGCCTACGAGCAACTCGACCTGATCCGCGGGAGCACCATCCGCGGCACCGTGCACACCTCCACGCCCGAGCAGCACGTGTGGCTGGACCGCGCCACACGCGTGGGCCAGCGCAACACCTGGGCGAGGACACTGCGGTTGCAGCACGTCACGCTCGAGGACGTATGGGCAGGTATCGAGGAGTTCGCCGACCCGCAGTGGCGTGACGTCGACGCGCTCGCCACCCATCTGCGCACGTGGCTCGCCCAGCACGGCGAGCAGCCCACCGACCAGCTCGGGCAGCCGCTCGGCCGCTATCTGGGCTTCGGGCACGGCGGCCTGATCAGGCGTCCTCTCACCGGCGGCTGGGAAGCTCAGGGGCGACCCGAGTACCGCTGGGTAGAGGCTGCACTCGATGAGGCCGGGCGCGAGACGCTCGCCCCGCTCCGGGCGAGCGAGCACGCGGAGGCCATGGACGCCGTCGTGCTTCTCCACCTGGCCGGCCACGGACCGGCGAGCCGGAATGACCTGGCATGGTGGTCCGGAGTCGGGCTCCGCGAGATCGATGCCGCGCTCGCGCGGCTCGGCGGGCGGCTCACCTCACGTCCCGGGCCCGACGGACGGGATTACTGGGACCTGGCCGACGGCGGTGCTCGCCCGGTCAGCGACGTCGGGGTTCGCTTGCTCCCGGAGTTCGACGCGCTGTTGTGCGGATACGACCCGAAGGCGCGCGACCGGTTCCTCACGACCGAGCAGCACGCGATGCTGTGGAACGCCAGGAACGGGCAGGTGCTGCCGCCGCTGCTGCACCGCGGGCGGATCGCAGGCTGGTGGCGTGCCGGGGGGTCAGGCAGGGCGCGCGAGTTGCAGGTGACGGTGTTCCCTGGGCTTCCCATCCCCTCGCAGGAGGAGCTGGAGCCTGCGACAGCGGCCGCTGCTGCTGCGATGGGCTGGGAGATCAGCGACGTCCGCGTGGACGCGCCCTGAGCCTGTCCGATGAGAGCGCATCGACGTCCGACCGGCGGAGGCCGACGCGGGCGCGCGCGGGCACGCTCGAGAGACCAGGTGCGGCAACGACCGTGCCGATCTCCGAGAGGATTCCGATGTACATCGCCATTCTGGACTTCCGGACCGCGGCGTCTGACCGCGCCGCGGCTCTCCGGCAGCTCGACCGCGAACGCGAGGAGGTGCGCACCATGCCGGGGAACATGGCGTTCCGAGCGTTCGCCTCGCGCGAGAACGAGGCCGACGTGACGGTGCTGCACGAATGGGAGGACGTCGTCGCGTTCAAGGCGTACCTCGGCTCGGGGGCGTTCGCGCGATCCGGCGAGGTGATCCGGCCGCTGATGACGGACGCGCCGATGAGCCGCCGATTCCGTGCCGACCTGGAGGAGGCGATCCGGTGAGGACACCGTGACGCGCGAGGCGTACAGCTTCGTCCGCGAGCTGGCGGCGGAGCCGGTACGGCAGCTGTGCGTGGACCGGCACTACCTGCTGTGCGCCTCGGCCGGCGCGCTCCGGCTCGAGGCGCACGGGCAGGCGTGGCTGCTGCCGCCCGCGCGGGCCGCGCTGATCGAGGCGAACGAACCGATCCGCGTGAGCGCGCCGCAGCCGAGCACCACGGCCTCGGTGCTGTTCCACACCGCGTTCGTGCAGCCACCTGCCCAGCCGTTGACCGTGTTCGATCTCAGCCCGCTGGCGCGGGGACTGGTCTCGGAGTGCAGCGGCTGGGCTGAGAGCGAGGAACCGCTGCCCGCCTACGCGCGGGCGATGTTCGCGGCGCTCGCTGCCCACGCCTGGCTGTTGGCCGAGCAGCCCAGCCCCGTGGTGGTCCCGGCAGGGCGCTCGCGGGAGGTACGGAAGGTGCTCGCGCTCACCGAGCAGCGCCTCGCCGGTGAGGTGCG